>JAEWFB010000243.1 GCA_023389095.1 Actinomycetes bacterium | reverse complement strand
GTACGTCTCCTGGCTCGGCGTCCCCTCGCTGCCCAAGCTCAACCACCTCAACCACGACCTGCGCCGGCGCCTCTTCGAGGACCGGTCCGGTGTCGTGCGCAAGTGGCTCGGGCGCTCCGGTGGCCTGGACGGGTGGCGCGTCGACGTCGCGAACATGACCGGTCGCTGGCGAGCCACCGACGTCAACCACGAGGTCGCCGCGCAGATGCGTGACGCCCTGGGGCGCTGGGCCCCCGACGCGCTCCTCGTCGGCGAGCACGTCCACGACTACACCGTCGACATGCCGGGCAACGGCTGGCACGGCGTCATGAACTACGCCGGGTTCTGCAAGCCGGTGTGGACGTGGCTGCGTGACGACGCCGGCGACCCGAACTTCCTCGGGGCGCCGGTGCCGGTGCCGCTGCTCGACGCGGGTGCCGTCGTCGAGACGATGCGCGACTTCACCTCGCGCATCGCCTGGTCCTCGCTCGTGCACTCGTTCAACCTCGTCGGGTCGCACGACGCGACGCGCGTCCGCACGCTCGTCGGTGACGACGACCGCATGGTCGACGCGGCCGCCGGTCTGCTCTTCACGCTGCCGTCGATGCCGATGCTGACCTACGGCGACGAGATCGGCATGGAGGGCACCTTCGGCGAGGACGGCCGCCGTCCCATGCCGTGGGACGAGTCCCGTTGGGACGCAAGGATCCTGGCCACCTACCGCGGGCTGATCTCGGCGCGTCGCCGGTCTGTCGCGCTGCGACGCGGCGGCCTGCGCTGGGTGCACGCGTCGGGCGACGCCATCGTCTACCTGCGCGAGACGGCCGACGAGGTCGCCCTCGTGCACGTCGCACGAGCCGCCCACGGGCCCGTCGTCGTCGACCGCCGCCACCTCGGCGGCATCGAGAGCGGCACCTCGGCGTACGGACCGGCTCCGAAGCTCGGCGCGCGTGCTGTCACACTGTCGGCGACCGCGCCGGGAGTGCGCATCTGGACGTGGAAGCCCACCGACGGCGGGGCCAAGCACGTCCGACGTAAGGGGGTCTAGGTGAAGGCACGGCTGCGCGACATCGCCGAGCAGGCGAACGTGTCCGAGGCGACGGTGTCGCGCGTGCTCAACGGCAAGCCGGGGGTGGCGGAGTCGACGAAGCAGGCGGTGCTCACCGCCCTCGACGTGCTCGGCTACGACCGGCCGAGCCGCCTGCGGCGCAAGAGCGCCGGGCTCGTCGGGCTCATCGTGCCCGAGCTGACCAACCCGATCTTCCCGGCGTTCGCCCAGATCATCGAGAACTCCCTGGCGCAGAACGGCTACACGCCGGTGCTCTGCACCCAGGTGGCCGGGGGAGTCCACGAGGACGACTACGTCCAGATGCTCCTCGAGCGCGGCGTCGCGGGGATCATCTTCATCTCCGGCCTGCACGCCGACACGACGACCGACCCCGACCGCTACATCGCGCTGCGCGACCGCAACCTGCCGCTCGTCCTCGTCAACGGCTACATCGAGGGCGTCGACGCGCCCTTCATCAGCAACGACGACGTCGCCTCGATGGGTCTGGCGCTCGAGCACCTCGTGGCGCTCGGACACCGTGAGATCGGCCTGGCCGTCGGGCCGGACCGGTACGTGCCGGTCATCCGCAAGATCGCCGGCTTCCGCCACTCGATGCAGGAGCTGACCGGGCGGTCCGACGTCGACGACCTCATCGAGCGCTCGCTCTTCTCCGTCGAGGGCGGTGCCACGGCGGCCGGGCGGCTGCTCGACCGCGGGGCCACGGCCGTCGTGTGCGGGTCCGACCTCATGGCGCTCGGCGCGATCCGGGAGGCGCGCAAGCGGGGCCTGCAGGTGCCGCGTGACTTCTCGGTCGTCGGCTACGACGACTCGACGCTCATCGCCTTCACCGACCCGCCGCTCACGACGGTGCGCCAGAGCGTCAACGCGATGAGTGCCGCCACGGTGCGGGCCCTGCTCGACGAGATCGCCGGGCAGCCTTCTCCCCGTGCGGAGTACGTGTTCCGGCCCGAGCTCGTCGTGCGCGGTTCGACCGGCGCGGCGCGCCACCGCTGACCCTGCGGCGGCTCCGACGCGGCGCGAGGCAGTCTCGGCCGGCGCGAGTCGGCGTCGGCCGGCGTCAGTCGGCGTCAGTCGGCGTCAGTCGGCGTCAGTCGGCGTCGGTTCCGGCCGCCCGGCGTCGCTCGAGCAGGGCGTCGAGGAACCGGGCGACCGCGGGCTCGTCGTCGAGGCGGTAGCGCGCCGCCGTCGACCCGGTGCCGACCTTGACGGTGACGTCCTCCGGGCGGGTCATCCGCATGAAGGCGTCCTCGTCGGTGACGTCGTCGCCGAGGTAGACCCGGGCGGTGGCGCCCACCGCCCGCCCTAGGGCCGTGACGGCGGATCCCTTGTCCGCGTGGGAGACCGACAGCTCGAGCACCGACTTGCCCTTGAGCACCTTGACCCCCTCGTGGTCGAGGGCGACACGTCGGGCGTCGGCGATCGCGGCGTCGCCGACGTCCTTGGGCAGGCCCCGGGTGTGCACGACGACCGCTGCGGACTTGTACTCGATGCCGGCGTCGGGGTGCCGCTCCTTGACGAGCGACTCGATGTCGGAGCGCAGCTCGGCCAGCGTGACCTCGTCGTCGGGCGTGACGGCGGCGGCCTCCATGGCTTCGCGCACCTGCTCGTCGGAGGACTCGGCGCCGTGGCTGGCGATGAGGACGATCGGCTCGTCCTCCGTGAGTCCGGTCAGGGTGCGCAGGGTGTCGAGGTCGCGGCCCGACACGACGGCCACGTGCACGCCGGGCAGGCCGGCGAGCGCTCGGAGCGTGTCGACGGTGCCCGGCAGCGGCATCGCCTTCATGGGGTCGGCGTCGAAGGGCGCGAGCACGCCGTCGAAGTCGGTGGCCACGAGAAGGGTCGAGGCGGTGCTGACGGCGTCGAGAGCGGTGTCCGGTGGATAGGCGCCACTCACTGTCCGACCTCCTGACGCGTCTTCGCCTCGTCATGCGAGGAGCCATGTGCCGCAGGCGAACCTGCCGGCCCGTTACCCGATCGACCTGCACTGCCCGCCGGTGGCTGCGGCACGTCGGGGGCGGCGTCGAGCGCGGCGAGGTAGCGCGCCGCCCACCGCTGCACGTCGTGGTCGGCGACCCGCCGGCGCAGGGCCCGCATGATGCGCTGCTTGTCCTTGGCCGGGGTGTTGATGGCGCGCAGGATGGTCTGCTTGAGGCCCTCGATGTCGTGGGGGTTGCACGCGAAGGCCTGGTGCAGCTCGTGCCAGGCGCCGGTGAACTCCGAGAGCACGAGCGCGCCGCCGAGGTCGTGGCGGCACGTGACGTACTCCTTGGCCACGAGGTTCATGCCGTCGCGCAGCGGGGTGACGAGCATGACGTCGGCGGCCTGGAAGAGCGCGGCCATCTCCTCGCGCGGGTAGGAGTGGTGCAGGTAGTGCACGGCCGGCGAGCCGATCTTGGCGAGGTCCCCGTTGATCCGGCCGACCGTCTGCTCGATCTCGGCCCGGAGGGTGCGGTAGGCCTCGACGCGTTCGCGGCTCGGCGTCGCCACCTGCACGAGCGTCACCTCGGGCGGCCCGATGCGCCGCTCGCTCAGCAGCTCCTCGTAGGCCTTGAGCCGGTGCCGGATGCCCTTGGTGTAGTCGAGCCGGTCGACGCCGAGCATGAGCACCTGCGGGTCGCCGAGGCTCGCGCGGATCTCGCGGGCCCTGGCCATGACGTCGGGTCGCTTCGCGAGCTCCTCGAGGCCGTGGAAGTCGACGGAGATCGGGATGGCCGCGGCCCGCACGCGTCGCTGCTGGCCCTCGACCGTGACGAGGTCCCGCTTCGTGGGCGCACCGAGCAGCTGGCGGCAGGCCCGCACGAAGTTGCGGGCGTCGGCCTGGCGCTGGAAGCCGAGGAAGTCGGCGCCGAGCAGGCCCTCGAGCAGCTGGGCGCGCCACGGCAGCTGGGCGAAGAGCTCGACGGGCGGGAAGGGGATGTGGTTGAACCAGCCGATCCGCACGTCCGGGCGCAGCTGGCGCACGAGGGCCGGCACGAGCTGCAGCTGGTAGTCCTGGACCCAGACGCGAGCGCCTTCGGCAGCCACCTCGGCGACGGCCCGGGCGAACCGCTCGTTGACGGCGCGATAGGCCGCCCACCACTCCCGGTGGAACGTGGCCGGGACGATGACGTCGTGGTAGATCGGCCACAGGGTGTCGTTGGAGAAACCCTCGTAGTAGTCGCGGATCTCCTCGGCCGACAGGGCGACCGGGTGCAGGTGGATGCCGTCCTCGTCGAAGGGCTCGGGGGCCTCGCCGGAGTCGCCCGCCCAGCCCACCCACGCGCCGGGCTGGGTGCGCATCACCGACTCCATGGCCGTGACGAGGCCACCGGGGGAGCGACGCCACTCGATCTCGCCGTCGTCGAGGATCACCTTGTCGACGGGGAGGCGGTTCGCCGCGATGACGAGGTCGAAGGTCTGCCGTTCGGGCGGCACCGGGGATCAGCTCCTGTGGTCGGGAGAACGCTGCTGCATGGCCACCGTCCGGCATACCCACGTCGGCGCAGGGTGGGGCGGCCGGGGCGCGGTCTCACTCTAACGAGCCAACGGTGGCGCCCCGTCCGGCGGCGCTCTAGGGTCGAGTCAGGGCACCGCGCGGCGTCGTCGACGGCGACAGGGGACACGCGTCGGAGCACTCACCCGAGGTGAAGGAGGTCGCCGTGAAGATTTCTGACGTGCTGAGGGCGAAGGGCAGCGGGGTCATCACCGTGCAGCCCGACGAGACCGTGTCCGGGCTCCTGGGTCTGCTCGACGAGCACCGCATCGGTGCCGTCGTCGTCAGCACCGACGGCACGACCGTCGAGGGCATCGTCAGCGAGCGCGACGTCGTGCGCCACCTGCACTCGACCGGCGCCGGCATCCTCGATGCACCGGTGTCGCAGATCATGACGAGCGAGGTGTCCACGGGCACCGCGGCCGACAACATCGCCGACCTCGCGGCGACGATGACCGAGCAGCGCGTGCGCCACGTGCCGATCCTCGACGACGACGGCCGGCTCGTGGCCATCGTCAGCATCGGCGACATCGTCAAGCACCGCCTGTCCGAGCTGCAGTCCGAGCGTGACCAGCTGCGCGACTACATCTCCGGCTGACGACTCGGGACAAACCGGACAACGAACCCGCGCCACGGGCCGTCAGGTCGTCGGCGTGAGCCCCTGCGGTCGCATACCGTAGGACCATGACTGCGTACGACCGGACCGAGCGGGTCGCTGCCCCGCGGTCCGGCCCGCGGTCGGGCCCTCGCACCGGCGGTCTGCCCATCGGCGGAGCCCGCGACGGCTACGACCCCGGACGCATCGGACGGTACCGCCTCGTCGAGGAGATCGGCGAGGGCGGCATGGGCGTCGTGCACCTCGCGCTCGACCCTCGGGGCCGCGCCGTCGCCATCAAGGTGCTGCGCGCCCACGTGGCCCACGACGCCGATGCCCGCCAGCGCCTCATGCGTGAGGTCGAGACGCTCTCGCGCGTGCGCGACCCCCGCGTCGCGAGCGTCATCGACGCCGACGTCATGGGTCCGCGGCCCTACATCGTCACCCGGTACGTGCCCGGTCCCGCGCTCGACGAGATCGTCGAGGAGCACGGACCGCTGCACCCCGGCGAGCTCGTCAGCCTCGCCCGCGGCGTCGCCGAGGCGATCCGGTCGATCCACGCGTGCGGCGTCGTCCACCGCGACATCAAGCCGGGCAACGTCCTCGTCGAGGACGGCGAGCCCGTGCTCATCGACTTCGGCATCGCCCACGCGCAGGACGACGTGCGCCACACCGTGGGCGGGCTCGTCATGGGCACGCCGGGCTACCTGTCGCCCGAGCTCGTCGAGGGGGCGGCGATCACCGACGCCACCGACTGGTGGGGCTGGGCCGCGACGATCACCTTCGCCGCCTCGGGGCGTCCGCCCTTCGGTCGGTCGCGGATGGACGCGGTGCTGAGCCGCGTGCGCGCCGGTGACGTCGACGTCGAGGGTGTCGACCCCCGCCTGGTGCCGTTGCTGCGGGCCTCGCTGTCCCCGGACCCCACGCGGCGACCACACGCCGACGAGGTCATCGCGGCGCTCGAGCAGTACGCCGCCGGCCGCGCCGCCACCGTGCCGACACCGAACGCGCCGTCGGGCGCCTCGACCGACGTGCTCCGCGCCGCTCCCGGTGCGACCCAGGCCTTCCAGGACCGCGGCACCGCCGTGCTGCCCCCTGCTGCGCCGACGTCCGACGACGTGCGGTGGGCACCCCCGCCGAGCGGTCCGCCCCGGCGCCCCGAGCCCGAGTTCGAGCCCACGCCCTGGGACGACGGGCAGGGTGAGGGCGGCACCGACCGCTACGACGAGCGCTACGGTTTCGGCGCGGACCACGACGACTGGGACGACGACTGGGACGGGGAAGAGCCCGAGCAGGCGCCCCGCGAGGGCGACCCCCGCATCGGCATGGCGATGCGCACCGGGGTGCTCGGTGCCGCCGGCATCGCGTGGGTGGGGGCGCTCATGGCGTGGCCGGGCTACGCGTTCGTCGCGCTGGCGATCTGGTCGGTCCTCGCGCGCGCCACCGACCGCTCGGTCTCGGCGCTCGTGTTCCGTCGCTATGCCCACGGCCGACGCGGCAGCGACATCCCGCTCGCCGTCATCACGAGCCCGTGGCACCTGCTCGTCGCGGCGGTGGCCACGCTGGTGAGCCTCGTGCTGCCCTTCGCCGTGACCCTCGCCGGCATCTTCGCGACGGCGCTGCTGCTCGCCGGGGCCACCGGTGCCGAGCTCGGGCCGGGTTCGCCGACCACGCTCGCGGTCGGCGGCATCGCCGGGCTCTCCATGCTGTGGTGGGGCCCCGGCGGGGTGTCGCTACGGCGCGGGTCGCGCTCGATCGTGCGCCGCGTCGTGCCCCTCGGCACGGCGTCGCAGGTGGTGGCCGTGGTGCTCGTCGTGGCCGGCCTCGTCGTCGGGCTCGTCGCCGTCGACCACGGAGCCAGCCTCACCTGGCTGCCGTTCGGCAGCAACCCGCTGAGCCGCTGACCGTCGCTCGGGCGAGCGTCAAGCCGACACGCGGGCCGCGTCGCGGTCCCGTCGGGTGCTCTGGACGTCAGCTTGTTTGGTCAAGCCCGGATATCGAGAAGATCACGAAATCATCTCGGACCGGCTTGTGGATCGTTGATTCCTCACGTACCGTCGTGCCTCGGCGGCTCCGACTCTCGGGCCGGTAGCAGGCGGTCCCGGGTCTCCCTCGGGGTGTCTGCCTCCGGAAGGTCGCCATGGTGTTCCGGCCTCCACACGGCACGCTGCACAACTTCACATGGACACCCAGCAATCCGGTCCCTGAGCGCGCCGAGCCTCGCCAGCCAGGGACATCGCCCACACCCCTGGGCCGGGCGAGGACGGGGGACCCAGTGTGGTCAGTGAGTCGTGATGTCGAAGGCCGTCGGTACGCCGACGGTCGAGTCCTCGTGCTCGACTGACCTTGGGGTGAAGTCGCATCCGCGGCAGGGCACCTGACGTCCCCAACCCGACAGCTAACCCCGCAGGCGCGCGTCAGGAAGGAATACCCCTATGCAGTACCTGTCCAAGCATGCTGCCGCCAAGCGGGTCTCGATGAAGCA
>JAEWFB010000222.1 GCA_023389095.1 Actinomycetes bacterium | reverse complement strand
GCCGCGGCCTGCGCGCCCGACTCCTGCGGGCCCTGCACGCCACGTGGGTCACCGAGAGCAAGAACGGGCCCGTGACCCACCAGGCGATCCGGGGCGAGGTCACCGCGGTGTCCGGCACGTCGGTGACCGTCAAGGCCAAGGACGGCGTCTCGATGACGTTCGCCGTCACCGGTGACACCCGGGTGCGCGCCCGCGCGAACGGCAAGGGCACCGACTCCACGGCGTCGGCGATCCGCGTCGGGGACAAGGCGTTCGTCGCCGGCGTCGGGGCGACGAACCCGCAGGCCCGCGCCGTCGTCTTCAGGAGCGGGACCGCGACCACGCCGGCGACGCCCGCTCCGAGCACGACGAGCTGACGGGTCCTCCGCCGGCTGCCGACGGGGCGCCGACGGGATCGGGGGGAGGCGCGTCACCCGCGGTGGGTGACGCGCCTCCGGCGTGTCCCGCCGTGTCGGTCGCGGCGACGCGTCAGGAGGGGATGCTCTCGTCGGCGGACGCGTTGCTCGACGCGTCGGCGGCCTGCTCGCCGCGACGCTTCGCCACGAGGCTCGTCAGCGTGACGACGGCGAGGATGCCGACGATGACACCCAGCGAGGCGAGCGTCGGGATCTCCGGGACCGTGGACCACGCGGTGTGCGCCCAGTGCAGCACGAGCTTGACGCCGATGAAGGCGAGGATGAGCGCCAGGCCGTGGCCGAGGTGCACGAGCGAGGACAGCGCGTTCTCGAGGACGAAGTACAGGGCGCGCAGGCCGAGCAGGGCGAACGCGTTCGTCGCGAAGACGAGGTAGGGGTCGCCGGTGATGCCGTAGACGGCCGGGACCGAGTCGATGGCGAAGACGATGTCGGTGCCGAGGATCGCGATCGCGACGACGGCCAGCGGCGTCAGCATCCGGCGACCGTCGCGCCGCACCGACAGGTGCGTGCCGTCGTAGTCGTCGGTGACGGGGTGGACGCGGCGGATCAGCGTGACGCTGCGCAGGTTCGCGACGTCGATGCCGTGGTCGGCGTGGCTCAGCGCGTCGCGGCCCACCTTGACCGCGGTGACGAGCAGGATCGCGCCGAAGAGCAGGAAGGTCCACGAGAAGCTGGCGATCATCTGCGCGCCGAGGGCGATGAAGGTGCCGCGCAGCACGAGTGCTCCGGCGACGCCGATGAGCAGGACCCGTTGGCGCAGCTCGCGCGGTACGGCGAACGCCGACAGCAGGATGATGAAGACGAAGAGGTTGTCGACCGAGAGCGACTTCTCGACGAGGTAGCCGGTGTAGTACTCGATGCCCTGCTGCGAGCCGTACTGCGACCACAGCCAGGCGCCGAAGGCGAGTGGGATCGCGATGTAGAAGGCCGACCAGCCGACGGCCTCGCGCATGCTCGGGTCGTGGGGTCGCCTCGTGATGACGAAGTCGACGGCGAACAGGGCCACGATGCCGAGGATCGTGGCGGTCCACAGGGTCGGCGTCCCGATGGACGCGAGGGGGGCCGCTGCGGTGAGCGGCGCAAGGGTCGTGAGCACGGTGGTCTCCTCAGAACGGACGCGTAGTGGTTCGTCTGAGGTCTCCTTCACCGGATGGCACCGGCTCCCGTCCGGGGCGGGCTGGGCCGCCGTACTGACCGGATCGGGACGTGGGAAGTACTCCCCTCGGGGTCAAGGGTACGGGACGCCGCGGCCTGTCCCAAACGTCCGGTTCGGCCGCGACGTCCCGGTGTGGGGTCCGCCCGTGCTCAGGCCTGGTCGCGGTAGCGCACCGACGCACCGGCCGCGGCGCGGACACCGTCGGCGTCGACCGGCTTGCCGCCCAGGCTCCAGTCGGCTGGGTCCTTGGTGTAGAGCAAGGCGTACGCGGCGGTGTCGCGCTGGGTGCGCCAGCCCTCGGCGAGCGGCCCGAGGTCGAGGGTGTCGTAGCCGATCTCGTCGAACAGGCGGGTCACGGTGGCCTTGGCGTCCGCGTCGTCGCCGGCGATGGCCAGGGCGCTGCGCTCGGGGCTGTCGGCCGGTCGGCCGAGCGTCGCGAGGTGCTCGAAGTAGATGTTGTTGAAACCCTTGACGACGTGCGACTCGGGCAGGTGGGCCTGGAGCAGCTCGCTCGTGGTCGTCGACTCGTCGTCGAGCTCGGAGACCTGCCCGTCGCGCTGCGGGTAGTAGTTCATGGTGTCGATGACGGTCTTGCCGCGCAGTGGCTCGGCCGGCACGTCGCGGTAGTGCCCGAGCGGGATCGTCACGACGACGACGTCGCCGGCTGCCGCGGCCTCGGCGGCGGTGGCGGCCCGGGCCTGCGGGCCGAGCTGCTCGACGAGGTCCGTGAGCGTCTCGGGCCCGCGGCTGTTGCTCAGGACGACGTCGTGGCCCGCGTCGACGGCGAGCCGCGCGACGGTGCTTCCGATGTGTCCGCTTCCGATGAATCCCCAGGTGGTCATGACCGCGTCAACCGGAGGCATCCTCCGGTCATTCCCCGGATCGCGCCCTCCGGTCGCCTCCAACCCGCAACACACCGAGCAGTTGCCAACCCGTTCGGGTTATTCCAGCTCAGGTTGGCAGCTACTCGGTGTGTTGCAGGGCGGTGCGGGGCCGGGTTCAGGCGGGCGGCGGTGCGGGGCCGGGTTCAGGCGGGCGGCGGTGCGGCGGGCAGGCGGAGGGTGAAGCGGGCGCCGCCTTCGGGGGCGTGGCCGGCCTCGACGTGCCCGCCGAGCAGCTCGGCAAGACGCCCGACGATCGCGAGGCCGAGGCCCGTGCCGACGGGGCGCAGCCCGCGGTAGCGCTCGTGCAGCACCGAGGGCTCGAAGGCGACGGCGAGGTCGTCGTCGGTGAGCCCGGGCCCGCCGTCGCGCACCTCGACGACGTGCACGGGCGGCTGGACCGGCAGCTGGACCCGCGCCTGGCCGAGGGGCCCGCCGGCGACCGCCTCGGTGCGCACCTCGACGACGATCGGCCGCCCCGACGGCGTCACCCGCAGGGCGTTCTCGAGCAGCCCGTCGACGAGCTGGCGCAACCGCGCCGGGTCGCTGACGACGACCGCGCGCGGCGTCGCCGGGACGTAGGCGAACGACACGCCGACCGCGCCGCACCGGGCCGACCAGACGGCCTCGACCTCGCGGCCCAGGACGACGAGGTCGGTGGGCTGCGGGTGGATGCTCGGCGCCTGCGCGCGCAGCCGGGCCAGGTCGAGCAGGTCACCGACGAGCCGCTCGAGGCGCCGCGACTCCCCGAGCACCACACCGCCGACCCGGGCCGCGTCCTCGGGCGGCACGACGCCGCTCGCGAGCGACTCCGCGTACCCGCTGATGCCGGTGAGCGGCGTCCGCAGGTCGTGCGAGACCGACAGGAGGAAGTCGCGCTGCCGGCCCTCGGACCGCGACAGCGACGCCGACAGCGTGTTGAGCGCGCTCGCGACGTCGGCCACCTCGTCGGGGCCCTCGACGGGGACCGCGACGTCGCGGCGCCCCTCCGCGAGGGCGTGCGCGGCGTCGGCAGTGCGCCGCAGCGGCCGGGAGAGCCGGCGAGCCACAGCGGCGCTGACGACGACGGCGACGAGCGCCGCGATGCCGAGCGCGATCAGCACGCGGCGCACGAACCGGTCCGAGT
>JAEWFB010000130.1 GCA_023389095.1 Actinomycetes bacterium | reverse complement strand
CCTGTCACCTGCCGACCCCGCCCCAGACCCCACCCCCGCCCGCACCGCCCGCACCGTGCGGGCCGCCAGCACGCCCGCCGAGGAGGCCCGCCGTGTCCGCTGAACCGACCATCGCCCCCGTCCTGTCCCCGCCGACCGCGGACGCCCTGCGTGCGCACCTCGACGGTCCGCGCCGGGCCGTGCGCGAGCGGTGCCGCGAGCTCGACCACGCCGTCTTCGGGCCGCCGGCGCGCCCCCTCCCTCTCGAGGAGCACCGTGAGCGCGTCCGTCGCCAGCTCCAGCTGCTGGCCGCCGAACCGTATGCGGCACAAGGCTGCCCGGAGCGCCAGGGAGGCAGCGCACAGTACGGCGACTCCGTCGCTGCCTTCGAGATGCTCGGGCACAGCGACCTCTCCCTCTTCGTCAAGGCGGGCGTGCAGTGGGGGCTGTTCGGCGGGGCCGTGTCGATGCTCGGCACCGAGCGTCACGACACGCTCGTGCCGCGGATCACGAGCGGTGAGCTGCTCGGCTGCTTCGCCATGACCGAGACCGGGCACGGCAGCGACGTCCAGGCGCTCCTGACGACGGCCACCTACGACGCCGCCACCGACGAGCTCGTCCTGCACTCGCCGAGCCCGGCCGCGCGCAAGGACTACATCGGCGGAGCCGCCCACGACGCCCGCGTCGGCGCGGTCTTCGCCCAGCTCGTCGTCGACGGCGTGTCGCAGGGGGTCCACTGCGTCCTCGTCCCGCTGCGCGACGAGGAGGGCCGCACGCTGCCCGGCGTCACGGCCACCGACTGCGGTCCGAAGCTCGGGCTCGACGGCGTCGACAACGGGCGCCTGTCCTTCGACCACGTGCGGGTGCCCCGCACCAACCTGCTGGGCCGGTACGGCGACATCGACGACGAGGGCCGGTACTCCAGCCCCATCGACAACCCGTCGCGGCGCTTCTTCACGATGCTCGGCACCCTGGTCCGGGGCCGCATCTCCGTGGCCGGCGGTGCCGGCGCCGCGGCCCGCTCGGCCCTTGCCGTCACCACGCGCTACGCCCTCGGCCGCCGGCAGTTCGCGCCCCCCGGTGGTGGCGAGGAGGTCACCGTGCTCGACTACCGCACCTACCAGCGCCGGCTGCTCCCCCGCGTCGCCGCGGCCTACGCGCTCCAGTTCGCCCAGCACGACCTCGTCGGCGCCATGGACGACGTGCTGTCCGGTCGCACACCCGGCGAGGAGGCCCAGCGGCGCCTCGAGACGACGGCGGCCGGGGTCAAGGCGCTGACGACGCGGCACGCGACGGACACGATCCAGGAGTGCCGCGAGCTGTGCGGCGGGGCCGGCTACCTCCACGCCAACCGGCTCGCCCAGCTCAAGGCCGACACCGACATCTTCACCACGTTCGAGGGCGACAACACGGTCCTGCTCCAGCTCGTCGCCAAGTCGTTGCTCACCGACTACCGCTCGACGTTCGGCGACCTCGACACCGTGGGCATCGTCCGGTTCGGGGCACGCCTCGCCGCCGGTACGGTCATCGAGCGCTCTGCCGCGCGCGGCATCGTCCAGCGCATCGTCGACGCCGCGCCCGGGCGGGACGAGGACCTGACCTTCACGTCCCGCGGCACCCAGCTGCGGCTCCTGCGCGAGCGGGAGGAGCACCTGCTCGAGGGGCTGGCCCGCCGGCTGCGGCGCGCCGAGGCACGCGACGCCGACGCGTTCGCGGTGTTCAACGCCTGCCAGGACCACCTCGTGGACACCGCGCGGGCCCACGTGGAGCGCGTCGTCACCGAGTCGTTCGCGGCCGCCGTCGAGGAGTGCGAGGACCCGCAGGTCCACGCCCTGCTCTCGCGCGTCTGCGACCTGCACGCCCTCACCACCATCGAGGCGCACAAGGCCTGGTACCTCGAGCACGACCGGCTCAGCCCGGCCCGGGCCAAGGCCCTCACCACCGTGGTCAACGAGGTGTGCTCCGACCTGCGACCCCACGCGGGGCTGCTCGTCGACGGCTTCGGCATCCCCGACGGGTGGCTGTCGACCGAGATGAACGACGGCGCACCGGTCGGCTGAGCTCCACCGGGATCGACTGCGGCGCAGCGGTTCCGCTCAGGCGTCGGGTCGCTGGTACCGGCCGCGTCGGTGCACCAGAGGTGAGTCTTCGTCGCCGAGCTCGACGTGCTCGACGACGACCTCGACGAGGCGCGACCACCCGACGTCGTGGGTGGCAGCGGCGTCGAGCCGGACGCCCGCCCAGGTCGCGACGTCGGCCAGCCGCGGCCCCCAGGCGGTCTGCTCCCACCCCGAGCCGCGGAACGGGCCTCCGGGGGCCGGGCGCACGCCCGCGAAGACGTCCGCCACGTCGCGCTGGCGCCAGCCGAGCAGGGCGACGACGGCCGTTCCCTCCTCCTCGAGCCGCTCGAGGAGGTCGGACTCCGGGTGGAGCAGGGCCACGATGCGTGCGGGCTCGCCCGCGGCGACGAGGTAGGACGACACCGTCAGCCCGACGCGCTCGGCCCCGACCCCAGCGGTCCAGAGCGTCACCGTGGCCCCGACCCGGCCCCTCAACCGGCGCGCCGGGTCGCGCTCGGGCTCGGGCGGGAGGAACGGGTGCTCGGAGTGGATCGTCACGGGCGCGTCGCTCCGGCCGGCCGCCCGGGGGTCACTCGGACTCGGCGACGAGCAGCAGGTCCTCGACCGCGACCTCGCCCGGCTCGACGACGTCGGCGTAGACGCCTGCGCACTGCGCGGGCTTGCGAGTGATGCGCAGGGTGCAGTCACCGACGCGCACGGTGCGCCCGACGAGGCCCTCAAGCACGGACGCGTCCATGTCGAGCACGACGTTGGCCTTCGGGTGCGTCTCCACGTAGTCGGCCGCCGTCACGAGGTGGACCGCGTTCTTCTTGGCCCGGTTGCCGGCAGGACCGGTCGGGGTGATCTCGACGCTGTCGAGCTCCTGCCCAGGGGCGTCTGAGTCGGGATAGATGAACAGGCTCGACACGGCAGCGTTCATGCGGCTCAGGCTAGTCCGTGACGCTGGCAACCGCGCCCGCGGCGCGCGCCGGGACGTCCGGACGAAAAAGGCCCCGATCCGCACGGGGGCGGTTCGGGGCGGTTCGGGGCCGTTCTGGTCGTTCGGTGCTGGTGGACGTGAAGGGACTCGAACCCCTGACCTCTCGCGTGTGAAGCGAGCGCTCTAACCAACTGAGCTACACGTCCGGGCGCCCGTGTGCCGACGGCGATCGGGGCGACGGAGGGAAACAATAGCCTGTGCCGGACCGGTGGCGGAAATCGCCCCATCCGACGGCGCATCCGATGTCGCACCCGACGCCGAGCCGGCGACCGCGCCGACCTGTGTCGGTGCCGGTCAGTCGATCCCGGGCAGCTGCATCAGCAGGTCCTCGGCCCACTGCGGCACGAACTGCGGGACGCCGACGACGGCGAGATAGCCCCAGATGACCGCCCAGACGACGACGAGCGTCCCGAGGGCGACGAGACCGCGCATCCAGACGGCCTGCGCCATGATCCAGTCGTTCCAGCGGCCCACGTGTCGCTTCGCGAAGTCGAGCCAGCGCTGGGCGAACTCGAACTCGCTGGCGAGGATGAGCAGCCCGAAGAACACGACGAGCCAGCCCGGGCCGGGGGCCGGCACCATGATGAGCCCGGCCACCACGACGACGGCACCCACGACGCCGACGGCGCTGCGCCACACGAGGTGCGTCACGCGGTTGCGCCGCAGCCGCGCCCGCCAGGCCCAGCGGTCCTCGTCGGCATCGAGGGTCACGTCGGGGTCGGAGTAGTCGACGTCGCCGGACGCCACCCGGTCGGGGTGTCCGCCGTCGGGGCCGGTCACGGGTCGAGGTCCTGTCGGGACGCCTCGCGGAAGAGCCGCCGCAGGGTGTCGGTGACCGGGTGCTCGGCCGGCATCGCCCGGTCGTCGACGGCGTGGACGGGCAGGACGTCCTTGGTCGAGCTGGTGATGAACACCTCGTCGGCCGAGGCGAGCACCTCGAGGGGCAGGGGCTCCTCCCGGATGTCGACGCCGGCCGCGCGGCCCCACTCGAGGACGAGCTCGCGGGTGATGCCGGGCAGCAGGCCCGAGTCGGAGGGCGGGGTGAGCACGACGCCGTCGACGACGACGAAGACGTTGCTGCCGGTGCACTCGCACAGCTCGCCGCGCGTGTTGGCGAAGACCGCCTCGACGGCGCCCGCCTGCTTGGCTCGCGCCAGGGCGACGACGTTCTCGGCGTAGGAGGTCGTCTTGAGGCCGGCGACCGCGGATCGCTCGTTGCGCGTCCAGGGCACGACGGTCAGGGCACCGCTGTCGGGCGGTGGCGTCTGGGGCGCGGCGAGCACGATGTAGGTCAGCTCGGCGTCGGCCCGGTCGGAGCCGAGGGGGCCGACGCCACCGGTGACGCTGTAGCGCAGGCGTCCGAAGGGGATCGGGTCACCGTCGAGCACCGCGGCCACGCCCTTGTCGACGAACGCGAGATCGACGGGCGGCAGACCCAGGCCGGCTGCGGAGCGCTCGAGGCGGCGGTGGTGCCGGGACAGCGCGAACGGGTGGCCGTCGACGATCTTGGCCGTCTCGAAGACGCCGTCGCCGACGGTGACGGCGTGGTCGAGGGCCGACAGGGCCGGCCCGGTGGGGTCGACGAGCCGTCCGTCGACCCAGACGCATGTGGTCGTGCTCATGGCTCCTCGTCGGGTGGCCTGCGTGGGTGGCCTCATGGTGTCACAGCGCCTGCGGCGAGTCCGACCAGCCGGGCGGCCTTGAGCTCGGTCTCGGCCCACTCCCCCTCGGGGTCCGAGCTCCACGTGATCCCCGCCCCGGTGCCGAAGTGCAGCCACCGGCGACCGGCGTCGTCGCGCTCGGCCCAGAAGGTGCGGATGCCCACCGCCAGCTCCGCCTCGGCGCGGTCGGCGTCGACCCAGCCGACGGCTCCGCAGTAGGGCCCGCGTGGGGCCCTCTCGAGCTCGGCGATGGCCCGCAGAGCGCTCGACTTCGGTGCCCCGCTGACCGACCCGGGCGGCAGGGTCGACGCCGCGATGTCGCGCCAGCGGGCGTCCGTGCGCAGCCGGCCGCTCACGGTCGACACGAGGTGGACCAGTCCCGGGTGCCGCTCGACCGCGCAGAGCGCGTCGACCGACACGGTGCCGGGCTCGCACACTCCCGACAGGTCGTTGCGCATGAGGTCGACGATCATGACGTTCTCGGCGTGGTCCTTCGGCAGCATCTGCTCGGGAGTGGGCGCCGTGCCCTTGATCGGGCTCGTGACCACGCGTCCGTCGGCGCGCGAGAGGAACAGCTCGGGCGAGGCGCCGACGACGTCGAGCCCCGCTGCGTCGCAACGGATGCGAGCGGCATGAGGCGCCGGGTTCCCTTGTCGCAGAAGGGCGTCCAGCGCGTCGAGATCCACCTCGGGGGCGAGCTCGTGGCGGACGACACGGCAGACGTTGACCTGGTACACCGTTCCCGAGGCGATCCGGCGCCGGACGTCGCGCACGGCGCCCGTGTACTCCGAACGGTCCAACGACGAGGTCCACTCCCCCGTCAGGGGCGCCCACGGGAGGTCGGGCGGCACCGGCACCCCTCGCACGACGTCGGCGAAGCGGACGGCCGTGACCTCCCCCTCGAAGGTGGCGACGACGGCCCAGAACCCCTCACCGTCGAGGGCGTCGAGAGCCTCGGCGCCGTGACGGACGTCGACGACCGTCGTGGCGACCCGGTCGGCGAAGCGGGCGAGATCCACCAGCAGATCGTAGGGCTCCGGCAGCGAGTGCGCCGACCGCGCCGGCCCGGTCGGCCGCGCCTCGCTCCCACGGCCCCCGTCAGTCGCCGAGTGCCGCCTCGACCTCGCCGACGAGGGCGGAGGGCTCCGTCGTCGGTGCCCAGCGCCCGATGACCTGGCCGTCGCGCCCGAGGAGGAACTTGGTGAAGTTCCACTTGATCCGGGAGCCCAGGAGCCCCCCGCCCTCCGACTTGAGCCACGTGAAGAGCGGGTGCTCGTCGGAGCCGTTGACCTCGACCTTGGCGAACATCGGGAAGGTGACCCCGTAGTTCTTCTGGCAGAACCCGCTGATCTCGGCCTCGGTGCCCGGCTCCTGGCCACCGAACTGGTTGCACGGGAAGCCGAGGACGGCGAAGCCCTGGTCGCGGTGGGCCCGGTAGAGCTCTTCGAGCCCGGCGAGCTGGGGCGTGAAGCCACACTCGCTCGCGGTGTTGACGACGAGGACGACCTGGCCCTCGTACTCGGACAGCGAGCTGTCCCGTCCGTCGATCGTCGTCGCCGTGAAGTCGCCGAGGGCGGTCACTGGTCCTCCTGGGTGTCCTGGGATGTCATGGATCGTGCTGGTGTGTCGTGCCGGTGTGCCGGTGTGCCGGTGTGCCGGTGTGTCGGGTTCGGAGCGGCGCCCCGATCGGTCTGGTCTCAGGCGTCCTCCGGCTCCGGTGGGACGCCGGCTCCGTCTCGCTCGTCGCGGTCGGCCCACTCGAGCAGCGGCGTGAAGTCGAAGACGGCGTCGTCGATGCCCGCGTGGAGGTCGCCGAGCTGGGCGAAGCGCGCCGGCATCGTCGCGATGGTGAGGTCGGGGGGCTCGACGTCGGCCACCTCGTCCCAGCGGACCGGCGCCGACACGGTGCCGTGCGGCGTGCCGCGGACGCTGTAGGCGGCGGCGATGGTGTGGTCCCGCGCGTTCTGGTTGTAGTCGACGAAGAGGTCGCTCGGAGCCCGGTCCCGGCGCCACCACGTCGTCGTGACCTCGTCGGGCAGGCGGCGCTCCACCTCGCGGGCGAACGCGAGGGCGCCGCGTCGGACGTCCTTGAAGCCCCAGCGGGGCTCGATCCGCACGTAGACGTGCATCCCCTTGCCGCCGGAGGTCTTGGGCCAGCCGACGGCGCCGAGCTCGTCGAGGATCTCGTGCACCGTGGCGGCCGCACGCCGCACGGTGCCGAAGCCGCACTCCGGCATCGGGTCGAGGTCGATGCGCCACTCGTCGGGCTTCTCGGTGTCGGCGCGCCGGCTGTTCCACGGGTGGAACTCGACCGTCGACATCTGCACGGCCCAGATGACGTCGGCGAGCTTCGTGACGCACAGCTCGTCGGCGTGCAGGCCGTAGCGCGGGAAGTGCAGGCGCACCGTCTCGACCCATGGCGGGGCGCCCGCGGGCAGGCGCTTCTGGTGGACCTTCTGGCCGTCGACGCCCTTGGGGAAGCGGTGCAGCATGCAGGGTCGTTCGCGCAGGGCGTTGACGATCCCGGGACCGACCGAGAGGTAGTACTGCACGAGGTCGAGCTTGGTCTCCCCGCGTTCGGAGAAGTAGACGCGGTCGGGACTCGAGAGGCGCACCGTGTGGTCGCCGACCTCGAGCTCCACGGCGGGGGCCTTGCTCGACGCAGCCATGCCCGACAGCCTACGGAACCCGCAGGTGGCACCGGCCCACGTACGTGCGGAAGGGCCCGTCGACGTGGGGTCGACGGGCCCTTCCGACGGAGCGGACGACCGGGCTCGAACCGGCGACCTCAACCTTGGCAAGGTTGCGCTCTACCAACTGAGCTACGTCCGCCTGCAGACCTGGCAGGGTAGCGCCCCGTGCAGGTGCGAGGTAGACGATAGCGGACGACCGACCGGAGGGCGAAACGCCCCGAAAACGTCTGTCCACGTGACGGATCGGCGGCCTCTCCACATCAGCCCGCGGGTCGGCGGGCTCATCCCTCGGGAGTGATGATCGTCCCGGTCGCCGCGGGTTGGATGAACGCATGTGCCGCTGGATGGTGTACTCGGGAGACCCGGTCCTCGCGGAGGACCTGCTGTTCAAGCCGGAGCACTCGCTCATCGAGCAGAGCCTCCACTCGACGATGGGGGCCACCACCACCAACGGTGACGGCTTCGGGATCGGCTGGTACGGCGAAGGCCCGGTGCCGGCGATCTTCAAGAGCGTCGAGCCGGCGTGGAACGACCGGAACCTCCGGGAGCTGACCCGGCAGGTACGCACCGGCCTGCTCTTCGCGCACGTGCGTGCCTCGACCGGGACCCCGGTGCAGCGCAGCAACTGCCACCCCTTCCGGCACGGCAACCGGCTGTGGATGCACAACGGCGCCGTCTTCGGCTTCCACGAGCTCAAGCGCGACCTCATGTTCGCCGTCGACCCGTCCCTCTACCCCGACGTCGAGGGGTCGACCGACTCCGAGGCCCTCTTTTTCCTCGCCCTGACGTTCGGTCTCGAGGACGACCCCATCACGGCCGTCGCCAAGGCCGTGGGACTCGTCGAGCACGTCGCGGAACAGCACGGCGTCGCCGACCCCGTGCAGGCCACGATGGCCACCTCCGACGGCCGGTCCGTGTGGGCGTTCCGCTACTCCTCGATGCACCAGAGCCGGACCCTGTTCCACTCCACCAACGTGGCCCAGCTGCGCGAGCTGCACCCGGAGCTGGAGGTCCTCCGCAGGCTGGGCGACGAGACGCGGTTCGTCGTGTCGGAGCCGATCCGCGACCTGCCCGGCGCCTGGCGCGAGGTGCCGGAGTCCTCCTGCGGGATCATCCAGCCCGGTGAGGACGAGCTGCGCGACTTCGCGCCCATCCGCCCGGCGTTCGTCGCCTGAGCTGCTCCCCGGTCAACCCTCACTCCCGGACCTCGCCTGGGCCCCGCCGCCGTTCGGCGGCGGGGCTCGGCGCTGCCACGACCCGACTCGTCGCCCGACGCCGGCCCGGACGCGGGCCCGGACGCCGCCCCCGGCCGGCACACGGGTGCGAGCCGCGCCGCCGTGCGGCGCGGCTCGCGGGCGTTGCGCCCCTCCCCCTAGAGCCCCAGGATCCGAGCCTTCTGGGCCTGGAACTCCTGCTCCGTCAGCACCCCGGAGGCGCGCAGCTCACCGAGCTGCTGGAGCCGCGCCAGGTCGGCGTCCGCGTCCGGCTCGGCCGGCGCCGGCGGCGGAGGCGGCGGAGGCGGGGGCGCGGCGTACTGGGGTTGCGCGTACTGCGGTTCTGCGTACTGCGGGGGCGGCGGCGCCGCCTGCTGCTCCTGGGCGGCCCACCGCCCTGCCTGGCGGCGCGACACGCGGTTCGACACCGCTGTCGCCGTGCCGGCCACGACCGCCGTCCGGGCCATTCCACCGATCAGTCCCATCGTGTGCTCCTCTGCTCTGGCTCGACGTGCTGGCTCACGCGGGTGCGCTGCCCGCGGCCTGGACCGGCTCCTCCGAGCCGCCTGACGCTTCCGAACGGGCGGCCTCGAGCTCCTCGAGCCGGGCGACGACCACGTCTGCGGGGATGCGCATGCTGGCCACGACCTCGGCACCGGCGCGACGCATGGCCGACACGAACGGGCCCGCCCAGGTGTTCTCGTACACGAGCACCGCGGCGGCATTGCCGGGCTCGAGCAGGTCGGCGGCCTGGGCCAGGTCCTCCTCGTCGAGCAGGTCGGACTCGATGCCCTCGAAGACGGCGAGGTCGAGGGTCCCGTCGCCGTCGAGGTCGGTGATCGCGACGGCCGTCACGGTCCCGTCCCCGGCGCGGACCAGCGCCTTCATGTCGAGGATCCGGATGATGCCGCGGTCGACGAGGTCGACGAGAATGGCCATCCCCTCCCCGGTGATCCGGGCACCGGGAAACTCGAGCGCGAGAAAGTCGATGGGTCCCACGTCGACGTTGACACTCATGTTCTGCCTCCTTGACGGCTGGCCTGCGATACACCGACCCTCGCCGCAGCACGCATCCTGCGCATCGCCCGTCGAGGATGAGTGGCCCGGGCCGCACCGCCGAGGTGACCTCGAGGTGTCGGCCTGTGGCCCTCAGGCCGGGTCCGCGGCGTCCTGGTCGGTGCCTGAGTCGGACACCGTGTGGATGGCGGTCACCCCGATCCCCAGCGACTCCAGCAGGTCGAGGGTCCGTCCGAGCGCCTCGGGGTCGTGGGCCGACACGGACAGGATGGTGGCCTGCCCGCTGTCTCGTCGACGCACGGGTGAACCGAGGTCGGGCAGGTCCGCGGTGAGCTCTCCGTCCAGGACGATCTCGTACCTCTGCATCGACCTGCCTCACATCCGGGATTCCCCTGAAACGCGGCACGGGTGCCATTGCCGAGCGTTACGCTCGCAGATACCAACCCCTCCACACATCCACCCTCAGGGATGACATGGTCGGTCCACGTCACGCGCGAATGACCATCCCGTCGCCGTCCGCCCACACCATCGAGCGGGCACGGCTCGTGCCCCTCATCGACAACCGGCCGGTGGTCGTGCTCGCGGGCATGGCGGGCTACGGCAAGTCGACGCTGCTCGCGGCGGCCTCCCGCCGGCAGCAGGTCAAGGGTGCCGCCATCTGGTTGGGGGTCGACGACTCCGACCGCGCGCCGGTACGGCTCGTCTCCGACCTCGTCACCGCCGTGGGCCTGTCGGGCCTCGAGGAGCTGGGCACCGACCTGGAGCCGCTGCGGGCCTCCGCCCTGCGTGCCGAACCGCTGACGCTGGTCGACTCGCTGCTGGAGGTGCTCTACGACGCGGCGCTGCCGTTGACGCTCGTGCTCGACGACCTGCAGGACCTCACCGGCGCCAAGGGCTCGATCCAGGTCATCGACCACATCCTGCGGTGGGCCCCGGCCAACATGCGCATCGCCGTCGCCGCCCGCGTCGTGCCCCCGCTGCGGCTGCAGCGGCTGCGGCTGGACGACCGGCTGTCCTACCTCACGCACGAGCAGCTCGCGTTCAGCCCCGAGGAGACGTCCGAGGCCGTGCGGGCGGCCGGCCTGGACCTCGACGAGGAGACGGTCAAGGCCATCCACCGTGCCACCGGCGGGTGGCCGGCCGGGGTGCGCATGGCGATCCTCGCCTCGCGCCAGTACGGGCTGCGCAAGCAGGTGCCCACGCAGCTGCGGCGTGACCAGGCGCTGGCGGAGTACCTCGCCACGGAGGTGCTGGCCTCGCTGTCGGACGACCTGCGCGACTTCGTGCTCGACGCCACCCTCGACGAGCACGTCTGCCCGTCGCTCGTCGACAGCGTCCGGGGGACGCACAACGCGGAGGCGCTGCTCGAGCAGTGCCTCGCCGACGGCCTGTTCCTGTCCCGGGGCGGCAGCAACGGCGAGGAGGCCTGGTACTACTGGCACCCGCTCTTCGCCGCCCACATCCACCGGCGCCTGGTCGCCGACTACCCCGAGCGGGCCACCGTGCAGCACGCGGCGGCCGCGGACTGGTGGAGTGCCGTCGACGCCCCGACGGCGATCAGACATGCCGTCGCCGCCGGCGACGGCGAGCGAGCCTCGAAGATCTTCGCCGACCGGTGGCTCGAGCTGTTCCTCGAAGGACGCGTCGATGCGGTGCTCGAGGCGGTCGAGCAGGTCCCGCCGGGCTCGTCCTACTCCGGGGACACCCATCTGGCCCGGGCCCTGATCCTCGTGCAGGCCGGGAAGCTGGACGACGCCCTCGGGCAGATCGAGGCCGCCGGCGACGTTGCGGCGCTGCTGCCCGACGACGCCAAGGCCGAGTTCGAGGACCGCACGGCCGTCGTCAAGCTCTTCCACACCGGCTACGGACTGGGCCTGAGCGCGGCGGTCGAGCCCGGAGCGGCGCTGCTCGAGCGGTTCGACCGGGGCCAGCACCGACCCGGTCCCGCCGTACTGGCCTCGGTGCAGATGTTCGTCGGCATGGGTGAGGCTCGCCTTCAGGCCGAGCCGGAGCCGGCCCTCGAGATGCTGCGGTCCTCGGCCGCCACCGCCCACGACACCGGACTGCTCGCCCTCGAGCTGACGGCGCTGGCCGAGTCGTGCTTCCCCGCCGTCGGTGAGGGGCACCTCGGGGAGGTCCGCGACCTCGCCGTGGACGTGCTCGCGCGCGCCGACGAGCGTGGCTGGGTCGGGCTGGCGACGCTGGCCCCTGCCGTGGTCTTCCTCGGCTGGCTCGACTACTGGCGCGCCAACCTCAAGGAGTCACGGGCCCAGCTCGAGCGAGGGCTGTCGATGATGCTGCCCTTCGACTGGGAGCTGCGCGGCCTCACCCTGAACTACCTGACGAAGGTCTGCCTCGCCCTCGGTGACGTCGCCGGTGCGAAACGGGCCGCGACACAGATCCGCACGCTCGTCGAGTCCGGCCGCAGCGCGCCGGCGTGGCCCTCCATGCTCGCCGGGCTGGAGGGGCTGGTCCTCGCGGCGGAGGGGAAGACGCGCGACGCCGTGGCCCTGGCCACGCAGCCGGCCACCGAACCCGAGTACCCCCTGGCGAGGGCCCACCGGGCGAAGACGCTCCTGCGGGCGGGGCTTGCCACCGAGGCCCTCGCCGAGCTGGACCGGATGCCGCAGACCGGCAGCCTCGTCCAGGTCGAGTGCCTCTCCCGCTGTCTCGAGGCCGAGGCCCGCGCCGAGCTGGGCAGGCCCGACGCCCACGCCTCCCTGGAGCTCGCCCTCGCCGCGGCCGAGCCGGACGAGCTCTACGGGCCCTTCCTCGGCGCCGGCGAGCGGCTTCCGGGACTGGTGAAGGCTCACCTGCGCCACGGCACCGCCCACCCGGCGGCGGTGACCCAGGTGCTCGGGCGGATCGCCGCGGGGCAGCGCCAGGACGTCACGGGACGGGCCGAGCAGCTCACGGAGCGCGAGCACGTCATCCTGCGCTACCTCGCCACCAACCTCACCAACGCCGAGATCGCCGAGGCGGAGTACATCTCGCTGCACACGGCCAAGACCCACATCGCGCACATCTACCAGAAGCTCGGCG
>JAEWFB010000106.1 GCA_023389095.1 Actinomycetes bacterium | reverse complement strand
CGCCGAGCTTCTGGTAGATGTGCGCGATGTGGGTCTTGGCCGTGTGCAGCGAGATGTACTCCGCCTCGGCGATCTCGGCGTTGGTGAGGTTGGTGGCGAGGTAGCGCAGGATGACGTGCTCGCGCTCGGTCAGCTGCTCGGCCCGTCCCGTGACGTCCTGGCGCTGCCCCGCGGCGATCCGCCCGAGCACCTGGGTCACGGCCGCCGGGTGGGCGGTGCCGTGCCGCAGGTGGCCCCTCAGCAGGACCGGCAGGTACTCGCCGGTGTCCAGGAAGGGCCCGTACAGTTCGTCCGACTCGGCCACGGCCAGGGCCGCCTCGAGGGCTCCATGGGCGTCGGTGGGGTTAGCCAGCTGCGCAAGGACCTCCGCCTCGAGGCACCGGGCGAGGCACTCGACGTGGACCAGCCGCCCCGTCGTCGGCACCTGCTCCAGGAGAGCCAGCGCGTCGGCTGGAAGTCCCGCCCGCGCGAGCACCTTCGCCCGGTGGACCCGAGCCAAGGGATACTCCGGTCCGACGGTCGGTTGCATGGCCAGGGCCACCGCCTCGCGCGTCTTCCCCTCCGCCGCGAGCACGAGCCCCTCCAGCCCGGTGAGCATGGAGGGCCAGGCCGGCGCGCTGCGGCCCGAGTCGGACAGGGCCCGAATCCGCGCGATCCAGCGATTGGCACCGTCGAGGTCCCCCAACGAGATGCAGGCCGTCGTCAGGTAGCTGAGCGTGAAGCCCTGCAGCTCCCAGTCGAAGGGCAGCATCATCGACAGGGCGCGCTCCAGCCGCGCTTTCGACTCCTCCAGGTTGGCGCGCCAGTAGTCGAGCCAGCCGAGGTAGGCGACCGCCGGGGCCAGCGTCGCCAGCCCGGCCCAACCGTGCTCGTCGGCGCGCGCGAGCACGTCCACGGCGAGGTCGCGGACCTCCCCGAGGTGCCCCTCCCTGACGGCCGGGAGGCACGACTCGGCCAGCGCCGTCAGCTCGAGGGCGAGCAGTCCGGTGTCGTGGGCGGTGGCCGCCGAGGACCGCAGCATGCCCAGGCTGGGCTCGGCGTCGGCATCGACGTTCAGGCGGCGGGCTTCGCCCATGCCGACGAACATCTGCACCGAGGCCAGTACGGCCGCGTCCGGGCGGCGCCGGTTCTGGTCGAACCCGTGAAGAAGTGCGGTGCCGGGCTCGACGGCAGCGCTCAGACCTGAGCCGTACCCCGTGTGGAAGAGCTTGACGACGGCCAGCCGGTCCTCGAACTCCGCCTTCCCCTCTGGCGGCGGGAGTGCGGCCGCCTTCATCGCAGACTCGATCTGTGCGCGCGCGTCGTCCAGCTTCCCGGCCTGGACGAGGATCAGGGCCCGCGCCAAGTGGGTGTCCCCGGAGTAGGCCGAGCCCTCCGGGACGTAGTCCACGGCCTTGAGCACTGCGTCGGCCCGCCCCTCGAGGAACAGCTCGAGCCAACGGTCGGCGAAGATCTTCGAGGCCCGCTCGGCGTCGCCGGCCGCGGCGGCATGTCTGATCGCGGTCTGGGCGTCGACGGCGCTCCACCAGTCCGCGGCCGCCCGGTGCATGGCCATGGCCCGCTCGGGGTAGTCGGCGACCAGGCGACGGTGGATGTGGGCGGCGAAGAGCGGGTGCCAGTAGTACCAGGCCTCCTCGTCGCTGCTACGTCTACGGGTCAGGAACAGGCCGTCGGCGACGCACTGCTCGAGCAGCGCTTCGGCGTTGTGCGTCCCCCGGACGCTGTCGACGAGGGAGGGACACACCTGCTCGTCCAGAGTGGCGTCGAGCACGAAGGCGCGCAGGTCGTCCGACAGCGAGGCCAGCACCTCGGTGGCCAGGTACTCCGCCAGCGCCTGGTCGCGTCGCAGCTGCGTGGGCACCTGCTTGCGCAGCCCGTACTGGCGCGAGGCGAGGATCGCCATGCGCACCCCGGCCGGCCAGCCATTGGTGGCTCGATGGATCGACTCCACCGTCTCAGCGTCGAGGTCCACCCCCGCGGCCCGCACGGCCTCGTCCGTCTCCTCGGGGCTGAACGCGAGCTGCTCGTGGGACAGAAAGGTCAGCCGATCCTCCAGCCGCAGCCGCTGCAGCCGCAGCGGCGGCACGACGCGCGCGGCGACGGCGATGCTCATGTTGGCCGGGGCCCACTTCAGGACGTGGTCGATGACCTGCATCGAACCCGTGGCCCCGGTGATCTCCTGCAGGTCATCGAGCACGAGCGTCAACGGCAGCGCCGTGCCGTAGAGCACCTCCAGCACCGAGTCGACCAGCGTCAGCGGTTCGGCACGCAGCGCGGAGGACCGCAACGGCTCCAGGTCGGCACCCAGCTCCTCGAGGCCCGACAGGCCCACAGCGGTGACGAGGTCGGAGACGAGCCGTACCGGCGCGCGGTCGGAGTCGTCCACCCCCAGCCAGATGGCAGCACCCTTGACCTGCTGCCGGCGGCAGGCCTCGGCCAACAGCGTGGACTTGCCATACCCCGCCATGCCCGCGAGCACGACCACCGGCCGCTGGTCGATGAGGTCCGCCAACCCGACACGTTCGATCGTGTGAGCCGAAGGTGACGGTACAGCCATACGGGCATGACGTGGTCCGACCATCTCATCCCCTTGTGGATGGGCGTACGCGGAGGGGTATCCGTCAGCGTAACGGGCTGCAGGCCACCCGGCCACGTATGGAGCATGAGAGCCAAGGGCCCGGGTCCGGGCGTCGGTGTCCGAGCACCGGCACTCGAACGACACGCGGCGTCGTCGGGCGTCTGATGCCGTGGTGCGGCTCCTTCGGTTTCACGTCTCCGTGCCTGCCGCCGGGTTCGAGGCAGGGCGGGCTCGGCGACCGCCGATGTCCGCGAGGATCGTGAGGTATCCGGTCGGGACGTGGTCCGTGAGCCAGACGCCGTTGCCGGCCCGGTAGAACACGTGGCCGTGCTCGACCATCCGGGAGGCGGCCACCTCCAACAGCACGGCCGGGCCGTAGCGCGCGCCCGCGGTCGCCGCCGTGGACCGGTCCCCCGACAGGTGCACGTACCGGCGTTGGACCCGGTCGAGTCCGTGAGCCAGGATTCCGGCCACGGAGCGCTCGGCCGTCCCGTGGTAGAGCACGCGCGGTGGTCTGGCCGGTTCGAGCTCCCGCTGCGGGTCCGGGCCGATCATCCTGCTGCGTCCGTGGGCTGCCCGTAGGTGCTGGGAGCCGTACGGGACTGACTGGGATGACACACCCCACTATCGCCGGCAGCCCCCCAGGGCCTGCATCACCCCAACGGGGTGACAGAGACGCCGAACAACGCATCGGTCACCCTGCCGAGCCTGGCCTGCCAGCCGTCCTCCGAGCCGACGAAGGCCCCCAGCCCAAGCGGGCTGAGGGCCTTCCACCGGGTTTCAGGGGGTGCCCGGCGACGCACGTTGGAGCGTACGACGAGCGTACGTCGGGCGGATCTGCGACGTCTTCGCCGAACCGGACGGATACTGCTCGAGTGCGGACACCTCGACCGCGGGTCACCTCATGGAGCCGCTGATCCGTGCGGCGACCCTCGACGGCTACGTCGAGCTCGCCACGTCCCTGGGCCTCGACGCCCCGTCGCTGGTGGCGCAGGTGGGCCTGGACCTCGCGGACCTGCGGGCCCCCGAGACCTGGCTCCCTGCCGAAGCGGCCGTGCGGCTGCTGGACCTGTCAGCCACCCTCTCGGCGCGCCCGGACTTCGCGGTGCTGCTGGGCGATGGGCGGCGCCTGGCCACCCTTGGGCCGATCAGCGTGGCGGTCCGCGAGGAGCCCGACCTGCGCCACGTCCTGCAGGTGCTGGTCCGTCACGAGGTGACCTACAACGAGGCCCTGCGCCTGCGCCTGGACGAGGGCGACGGCACCGCCACGATCCGGCTCTGGCTCGAGCTGGGGCCGCCGGCGCCGCTGGGCCAGGCCACAGCCCTCGGGGTCACCGCTGTCAACGGGGTCATCCGCGAGTGCCTCGACGACGCGTGGCGCCCACTCGGCGCCTGCTTCGCCTTCCCTGCTCCGGCCGATCTCGGGCACTACCGCGACGCGTTCGGGCCGGGCCTGAAGTTCGAGCAGCCGTTCACCGGCCTGGTCCTCCGGTCGCGCGACCTCGCCCTGCCGAACCGGCTGTCCGACCCGCTGCTGCGCCCGTACGCGCAGCAGTTCCTCGAGGCTGCCGTCGCCAGGAGAGGGCCGAGCACCACCGCCCGCGTCACCGAGCTGGTCGAGCTGCTGCTGCCCGCGGGGCGCTGCTCGCTGACCGCGGTGGCCGCGGCCATGGGGCTCGACCCCCGCACCCTGCGACGGCACCTGGCCCGGGAACAGACCTCCTTCCGCGCCATCGTCGACGAGACCCGTGCGGCCCTGGCCCAGCGCCACCTCGGCAGCGGCACCCAGTCGATGACCGAGATCTCACGGCTGCTCGGGTTCGACACCCCGGGCGCGTTCAGCCGGTGGTTCACGATGCGCTTCGGCATGACGGCCCGGGACTGGCGAAGACTGGCCCGCCGGTAGGGCCCGAGCGCGGATCGGGGCGGGGCAGTGGCGCGTCAGGCCGAACCGCGAGGCGTTCCGATTCGTGTCAGCGTGCACCGAACCGGTTTCGTGCCCAGTGCCGGGTCGGGTCGGGTCGGGGTCAGATGGTCCGCTGGGAGTGATCCCGGCCGGCCCGGCCGGTCGTAGCGTGACGCTCACCGTCGAGGGTCAGGGGGCAGCGTGTCTCAGGTGATGAGCGAGCTTTTCGAACGCGAGCCCGAGCAGTGGGGTCTACGCGCAGACCCGTGGGTCTGGGCTGCGATGCGCTCGCGACTGGCATCGACGTCCGTCCCGCCGGGCACGAGTGCCGTGCAGCGGCTGCTCCTCGACACCTTCGCCGAGCTCGTCGGTGTCGACCTGTCCCTCGACCCACTTCCTGAGGAGCTGCAGCTGGTCCACCGGGACGAGCCCACCCGCGGTGGCATGTCGAGCGGGTTCGTCGACGCGTTGAGATGGCAACGCCGGCTCATCCCGCTGCTGGTGAGCCGCGCCGGCACGCGTGGCGGCGGAGGCGGACTCGAGGGCCACGATGGCGCGGACGGCGAGTCGTCTCCGGTCGACCCGGTCCGCGAACAGCACGCCGGCGTGTTCGAGGACGCGTGGCGGGAGATGGCTGGGCAGTGCCACGACATCGTCGCTCCGGAGGCGACCTACCACGCGTGGCTGGCACACTTCACGATGGCCCACCTCAGCCCGCTGCACGTGGTGCGCGAGGTGGACGTCGGCGCCCGGCACCTGCCGCCCACCGCAGCGGCGCACGTCCGGCCCGTCGGCAGCCTCACCGTCGACCTGCTGACGCTGCGCCGGCCCATGGTGCGCTGGCCTCGCGGCGCTGCGCTGGGCACAGAGGAACGGCCCGACGGGCCGGGCAACCCCCGTTCGGGACTCGCGCGGCTGGCGGACTTCTCGGTGATCACCGAGCTCGAGGTGGCAGCCACGCAGAGGACAGCCCTGAGATACGGCGAGGTGGTCCGCGACTTCCAGAAGCTGACGGCCATCATGAACGCGGCCGAAGCAGCCCACCCCGACCACCCGCTGCCGGCGGCCTACGTGGGCGTCTTCGTCAACGCCACCAGGCCGGTGTTCAGCTTCGACCTGCTACGCCGCAGGCTTCGTGAGGCGGACCTTCGCCCCGACGTGCTGCTGGCGGCCTTCGACGCGCGCACCGGGGAGGTGTCGTTCGAACCGATCGGGTGACCTCGCGTGCGCGACCGATGTCGGACGCGGTCCGCCGGCCGGCCCCCGGGTCGCCGCCCGGGCCAGCGGCTCCCTGACGTGCACGGTCGAGGTGTCCGCACTCGAGAAGTATCCGTCCGGTTCGGCGAAGAACCCGGCGAACCCCGCGACCTACGCTCTACCTGCGCTGCAACTCGCGTCGCCGGGTACCCCCTGAAACCCGGTGGAAGGCCCTCAGCTCCTCCTGGGCTGGGGGCCTTCGCCGGCAGCGAGGGCGGTCGCCGGAACGGGCTCAGGACTCCGCCCCTGCCGGTCATCGCACGACGGACGTCGGGTGCCCGTGTCGCCACGCGCACAGACGCACGCCTGCCGAGCGGTCATCGTCGAGTGGACGACCACACGCGGACCCGCACGCGCGAGGAGGACCCGATGACCACCACGACCGGCCAGGACAGGCACCACCCCACCCACCGGATCGCCATCGCTTCCGCGGGCCTGGCCCTCGGGCTCGGTCTCACCGGCTGCACGGCCGGCACCCATCCGGTCGCCTCGACCCGTGCCCTGACCACGAGCAACACCTCGACCACGACGTCGGGGACGAGCACGGCAGTCCCATCGGCCGGTCCGACGCCGACGCCCGGGGCCGAGCGCGACATCGTCCTCGCGGGCCGTCACTTCCGGGCCCGGTGCGACGGCAGCGGGCCCGCCGTCATCGCCGTGGCCGACTACGGGCGGTCCATGGACGACACCGGATCCTTCCTGTCGAACCTGGCCCCGCACGCCCGGGTGTGCCTCTACGACCGGCTCGGCGTCGGTCGCAGTGACGCGGCGCTGCACGCGCAGACCTTCGACTCCCTGGCCGGCGACCTCGACGGCGTCATCTCCGCGCTCGGGCTCACCCGTCCGGTCGTCGTGGTCGGTGACATGCTCGGCGCACCCATCGCGCTCACCTGGGTGAGCAGGCACGAGAAGGACGCCCGCGCGGTGCTGCTCGCCATGCCGTCCCCTCCGGGGTTCA
>JAEWFB010000061.1 GCA_023389095.1 Actinomycetes bacterium | reverse complement strand
CGCACCGCATGAGGGACCTCGCCCCGAGCCTGTCCCGCCGGGCCTTCCTCGGGTGGGTGCTGGGCCTCTACGCCCTGGCCCGGGTCGTCACGACGACCATCCTGCTCGTCGTCATGCAGCACCAGGTGCCGAGCGGCATGACCGGCGGGGACCACGTGCCGGTCACCTACTTCCCGTTCACCGCGCTCTGGGACGGGCAGTGGTACCAGACCATCGCCGTGGACGGGTACCCCCAGCAGCTGCCGGTCGACGAGCTCGGCTCCGTGCGGCAGAACGCCTGGGCCTTCTACCCGCTCTTCCCCTACGCGTCGCGGGCGCTCATGGCCGCGGGCCTGTCCTTTCCGGCGGCCGGGTCGAGCATCGCGCTGCTGTGCGGGTTCGGCGCCGCCGTGCTCATGGGCCTGCTGCTGCGCGACCGGATCGGTGACCGCGCGGCGCTCGTCGTCGTGCTGCTGTGGGCCTGCTTCCCGGCCTCGGCCACCCTCCAGCTGGCCTACACCGAGGCGCCGGCGATGCTACTGCTCCTCGCCTACCTCTACGCCCTGGCGCGCGAGCGCTGGCTCGTGGCCGCCGGGGTGGCGATCCTGCTCGGGCTGACGCGTCCGGTCGCGGTGCCGCTCGGCGTCGTGACGCTCGTGGCGCTGTGGCTGCGCTGGCGCGTGCGCGGCGAGCGGCCGGTGACGCGCGGCGAGTACGCCGCCGGCCTCACCTCCCTCGTGGCGTGCGGCGTCGCCGGCTTCCTCTGGCCGGCGATCGCGTGGTGGGGCACCGGTGAGCGCGACGCCTACACCCGGACCATGGGGGCGTGGCGCGGCTCCGGCACCGTCGAGCCGTTCACGCCGTGGCCGGGCATGGCCCGCTACGTCTTCGGCGACACGTGGGGGCCGGTCCTGCTCTGGGTCGTCCCCCTCGCGATCGTCGCGCTCGTCGCCGGCCCGTGGGCCAAGGCGCTCGGTGCCGAGCTGCGCACCTGGTCGCTGGCCTACCCGGCCTACCTCGCCGCCGTGCTCGACCCGTTCACGAGCATCTTCCGCTACCTCGTGCCGCTGTTCCCGCTGCTCGCCGTCGCCGTCGGCGCCGGCTGGCAGGACCGACGCGGCACGACGTGGACCCGGCTCCTGCTCCGGGCGGGCCCGTTGCTCGTCCTCTTCCTCATCGGCCAGTGGTACTGGGTCGACATCCTCTGGCGGTACGTGCCGTCGCCGACGGGCGACTACCCGCCGTGACGGTGGTCAGCGCCCGCCGTAGACCGGCTTCTCCTTGGCGAGGAACGCGTCGACGGCCGCGCGGTGGTCGGCGCTGTGACCCGTGTACGCCATGAGCTCCGCCTCGTTGGCGAGGGCGTCGGCCAGCGGGGCCGTGGCGCTGAAGGCCACGGCGCGTCGGATCGAGCCGTAGGCCAGGGTCGGCCCGGCGGCGAGCGTCGCCGCCAGGTCGCGGACGGTGGCCTCGAGCTCGGCGGCGGGCACGACCCGGCTCACCAGGCCCAGCTCGAGGGCCTCCTGCGCCCCGACGGTCCGCGGGAACATCAGCAGGTCCTTGGCACGCGCCGTGCCGACGAGCCGCGGCAGCGACCACGACGCGCCCGAGTCGCACGAGAGCGCGATGCCGGCGAAGGAGGTGTTGAGCCCCGCGGTGTCGGCCGCGACCCGGACGTCGCAGGCGAGGGCGAAGCTGAGACCGGCCCCGGCGGCGACACCGTTGAGCGCGGCGACGACCGGCTTGTTCATCGTCGCGAGCGCCATGACGATGCGGTTGTAGTGGCGGGTCACCGTCGTGGCCAGCGTGGCGCTCTCGTCGGCGAGGCTGCGCACGTGCTCCTTGAGGTCCTGGCCGACGCAGAAGGCCCGCCCGGTGCCGGTGAGCACGACGCACCGCACCGTGTCGTCGGCGGCCAGCGACTCGAGGGCCTCGACGAGGGCGTCCTTGAGGGCCTCGTCGAGGGCGTTCATGGCGTCGGGACGGGCGAGCCGCACCCAGGCGACGCCGCCGTCCACGTCGACGACGAGCGGGCCGGGGGCATCGGTGGCGGCCGCGGCGCTCGCGTCAGCGGCCGCCTCGGGGGTCGGGTCGTCGTGGGGTGCGCTCATGGGCGTCACTCTGTCCCATCGGGGCCTTGCGCGGAAGGTCGGGGGCCCGGCACGTGCGGTTCGTCACGTCCCGGATTAGGTCTCGGAATCGAGACACGGAATAATGGGACCAAAGCGCGAGGATTCCTAGGGAAGGGGAACCATGGCAGCAATGAAGCCGAGGACCGGAGACGGACCGCTGGAGGTCGTCAAGGAGGGTCGCGGCATCGTGCTGCGGATGCCCCTCGAGGGCGGCGGCCGGCTCGTCGTCGAGATGACCCCCGACGAGGCTGCGGCTCTGCGCGACGCCATCCAGGGTTGCGACGGCGTGAGCTGACGCGTCTTCCAGGCGTCCTCGACTCGAGGCTCCGACGGCCCCCGACCTGTAGGCCGGGGGCCGTCGTGCGTCCCGGCCGGGGGAGCGCGGTCCGGCCGGGGGTCAGGGGTGGCGGCGGGTCAGCATCTCAGGCGCGGCGGCGCGTCACGGGGTGGCCGCGCTGAAGCGGTCGGCGACGGCGGCCGCGACGTCGACGAACGCCTCGCGCGTCGGGGGTGCGAGCCGGGACAGCAGGGTGCGCCCGCCCGTCTCGAGGGCCGGGTCCCACGGGATGTGGGACACGTGGGCGCAGCGGTGGGAGAAGTGCTCGGTGATGGCCAGGACGGCCGGGTCGCCGGGGTCGGTGACGGCGTTGAGGACGACGACGGCCGAGGACACGAGGTCGCCGAAGCCGTGCGCGTCGAGCCAGTCGAGGGTCTGGGCGCCGGCGCGCGCCCCGTCGAGGGCCGGGCGCAGGACGAGGACGAGCTGGTCGGCCTCGGCGATCAGCCCCTGGTTGGCGCTGTCGAGGATCCCGGTGCCGGTGTCGAGCAGCACGAGGTTGTAGTAGACGTCCAGCAGCGACACGACACGCCGGTAGGCGGGGCGGTCGAGGGCCTGGCTGATGCTCGCGTCGTCGTCGGAGGCCAGCACCTCGAGGCGTGACTCGTGGCACTGCGAGGTGTACCGGCGCATCGCCCCGAAGGTGTCGATGGCGTCGGCGTCGGAGAGCAGGTCGGTGACGGTGCGGGGACAGTCGCCGGCGATGCGCCGGGCGAGGTTGCCGGCGTCGGGGTTGGCGTCGACGGCCACGACCCGGTCGCCGCGGCCGTGGGCGAAGGTCGCGCCCAGGCCGACGGTGACGGTGGTCTTGCCGACGCCGCCCTTGCGGCTCATCACGACGATGCGTCGGGTGCCCTCGAAGGGCGCTCGAACCCGGTTCTCGAGGTCGTCGCGGCGTCGCTCGGCCGGGCCCGGGCCAGGCGCGACCCGACCCCCGGTCAGCGTCGCGACCCGCCGGCGCCACCCGGTGCGCGCCACGGCACGCTCGCGCCCGTGGAGCCCTTCGTCGGTGAACGCCTCCGCGGTGAGGGGCGTGAGCGGTGGGGTCGGTGTGGTCGGCGACGGCCCGGCAGCGGCGTCGCGGTCACCCCGGGGCGGGGCGGGAC
>JAEWFB010000051.1 GCA_023389095.1 Actinomycetes bacterium | reverse complement strand
CCCCGCTCCCGCGGCACCGCGGGCACCGCGCGCGGGACGGGACGCGGCAGCGACCTCGGCCGGTTCGGCGCTGCCGGGGTCGAGCGCGGGCGGCGGCGGCACGGTGGCCATCCAGGCGCCGAGCCGGCCCTTCTCGTGGAGCAGGTCGCGGATGTCGAGCTCCGCGTACTCGAACTCGGGGCTCCAGTGCAGCGCGTCGAACGGGCAGGCCTCGATGCAGATCCCGCAGTACATGCACAGCGAGAAGTCGATGGCGAACCGGTCGAGGACGTTGCGCTGGCGGGCCCGGCCGCCGGGCGTCGTCGGCGGCACCTCCTCCTTGTGGGAGTCGATGTAGATGCACCAGTCGGGGCACTCGCGCGCGCAGAGCATGCACGACGTGCAGTTCTCCTCGGTGAGCGCGATGACGCCCCGGGTGCGTGGCGGCAGGGCCGGCGCGACGTCCGGGTACTCGACGGTGTGCGTCCGGCGCGTCATGGTCCGGGCCGTCTGCGCGAGGCCCTTGACGAGGCCGGGGACGATTCCCTCACCCACGACGCGTCACCTCCTCGGGTCGGGTCGGGCGTGGCGAGCGGGCTGGGCGTGGCGAACGGGGCGGGCGGGCCGGGATCGGGCGGCTCATCGGACCATCACCACACCGACGGCGGTCAGGGCGAGCTGGAACAGCGACAGCGGCACGAGCCACACCCAGGCGAGGCGCTGGAGCTGGTCCTCGCGCATCCGCGGCCACGACACCCGCAGCCAGATGACGACGACGGCCACGAGGAAGCCCTTGAGCAGCGTCCAGAGCCAGCCGAGGGTCGACTCGAGCGGGCCGGCCCAGCCGCCGAGGAAGAGCACCGCGAACAGGAGCGAGAACACGACGATGCCGGCGTACTCGGCGAGCAGGAAGAACGCGAACCGCAGCCCGGTGTACTCGGTGAAGGCGCCGAAGACGATCTCGGAGTCGGCGACCGGCATGTCGAACGGCGGTCGCTGCAGCTCGGCGAGCGCCGCGACGAGGAACACGACCATGCCGGGCAGCTGCCAGAGCAGCCACCACGGCGTCCACGCCTCGGCGATGCCGATGACCGACAGCGTGCCGGCGGCGAGCGCGGCCGACGCCACCGACAGCACGAGCGGCAGCTCGTAGGAGACGAGCTGGGCGGCCGCCCGCATGCCGCCGAGCAGCGAGTACTTGTTCGCCGAGGCCCAGCCGGCCATGAGCGTGCCGACGACCCCGATGCCGACGGCCGCGAGGACGAGCACGACGCTCGCGTCGACGTCGGCCCCGACGACGCGCGGCGACAGCGGCACGACGGCGAGCGCCACGAGGTAGGGCACGAGGGCGACGAACGGGGCGAGGCGGAACACCCAGCGGTCGGCGCGGGCCGGCGTCACGTCCTCCTTCTGGACGAACTTGACGCCGTCGGCGACGAGCTGGGCCCAGCCGTGGAACCCGCCGGCGTACATCGGGCCGAGCCGGCCCTGCATGTGCGCCATGACCTTGTGCTCGGTCTGGCCGACGAGGAGCGGCAGCACGAGGAAGGCGGCGAGCACGGCGACCGCGCGCACGACGACCTCGAGCCAGGGTGCGAGGGTCATCGCGGCCCCCACTCGGGACCGGGGACGCCGGGGGCCTGGACGCGTCGCCGTCCGGGGGCGCGGGCGCTGTCGTGGCCCTCCCCCGGCTCCTTGGCGCCTGGCCACTGCTTGGACGCGCGGGCCGCGAGGACGAACGACTTGCGCAGCGGCGTGCCCTCGAAGCCCTCGGGCAGCAGCAGCGGGCGCAGGCCGAGGCCGGTGCCGTCGTCGAAGCCGTCGAAGTCGATGCCGAACATCTCGTGGGTCTCGCGCTCGTGCCAGGCGGCGCCGGCGAACACGGGAGTCAGTGACGGCACGGGCCGGTCGACCGGCACGCGGGTGCGCACGAGGACGCCGGTGGCGGACCCGGGTGTCGACGGGTCGATGAGGTGGCAGACGACGTCGAAGCCGGGGTCGTCGTCGCGGTCGGTCTCGTCGACGGCGGTGAGCCAGTCGAAGTAGGTGTGGCCCTCCTCGCGCAGCGCCAGGACGGTGCTCGCCCAGTCGCCGAGCGGCACGTCGCGCGGGTCGGCGGTGATCATCGGTCGACCCCCGACGCGTCGGCGCCCGACCGGCCGGACGCACCGGACCCGCCGGACCCGCCGGACGTCGTCGACGTGTCGGCGCCGCGGCCCGGACGCTCCAGGAGCGGACGCCGTACGTCACCGGAGCTCGCGACCCGGTGGCCGGCGTACCGACCGCGGATGCGCTGGGCCGACAGGCGCTCGTCGGCGATCTGCTCCTGCAGGCGGATGATGCCGTGCAGCAGGGCCTCGGGCCGCGGCGGGCAGCCGGGCACGTAGACGTCGACGGGGATGACCTGGTCGACGCCCTTGGTCACCGAGTAGGAGTCCCAGTAGGGGCCGCCGGAGTTGGAGCAGGCGCCGAAGGAGATGACGTACTTCGGCTCCGGCATCTGGTCGTAGAGGCGACGGATGGCCGGGGCCATCTTGTCGGTGACCGTGCCCGAGACGACCATGAGGTCGGCCTGCCGCGGGCCGGGCGCGAAGGGGATGACGCCGAGCCGGATGAAGTCGTGGCGGCCCATCGACGCCGCGATGAACTCGATGGCGCAGCAGGCGAGCCCGAAGTTGAAGACCCAGAGGGAGTAGCGCCGGCCCCAGTTGAGGACGACCTTGATCGGCCGCGGGGCATGGCCGCCGAGGGCGCCCATCTGCACGGGTGCGTGGGCCGACGCGACGGTCGGCATCGGGAGGTCGACGGGGTGTCCCTGCTGTCCCGGCCGGCCGGGATCGTTCGCCGTCATCACACCCACCTCAGCAGGCCGCGTCGCGCCGCGTGCGCGAGCCCGAGGACGATGACGCCGATGAAGATGCCCATCTCGACGAGGCTGGCACGCCCGATCGACGCGTCGCGCAGCACGAGCGCCCACGGGAACAGGTAGATGGCATCGACGGCGAAGACGACGTAGAGGAAGCTGAAGACGAAGTAGCGGACCTTCGTCTGCGCCCAACCCTCGCCGACCGGGTCGACGCCCGACTCGTACGTGGTCAGCTTCGCCGGCAGCGGGGCGCGCGGGGCGAGGAGGCGGCGGGCCAGCATCGCCGCGGTCACGAGGAGGACGCCTGCGGCGAGCACCGCTGCGACGGCCACGTACCCGGACATGCCGGCCAGCCTATCCATGCCTGCAGGCGCGTGGCACCGTGCGGTCGCCGGCATCGGGCCCGCCTGCGGCAGCGGTCCGCCCGGTGCGGCGCGGAGTGCGCGACGCCCGCCGTCCGGGCCGGTGCGACCCGCAGGCACCCGAACCCCGGGGCACGAATCGACGTCGTCCACGTTGTGGCACCTGCACAAAGTGGCCCGATGTGCGTCATAGCATGGAAGAAGCCCGCCGCGTGCTGCCCCGGGCCGTGAATCGTAGGAAGTTCGAGGACGTCGCAGAGCATGAGCACCAAGAAGGTCCAGCAGCTCGATCGCGTGGTCATACGGTTCGCCGGGGACTCCGGCGACGGCATGCAGCTGACCGGTGACCGCTTCACATCCCAGACGGCGCTGCTCGGCAACGACCTGTCCACGCTGCCGAACTTCCCCGCCGAGATCCGCGCACCCCAGGGCACCCTGCCCGGCGTCTCCAGCTTCCAGCTGCACTTCGCCGACCACAACGTGCTGACGCCGGGCGATGCCCCCGACGTCCTCGTCGCGATGAACCCGGCCGCGCTCAAGGCCAACCTGCGCGACCTGCCCCGCGGCGCGACCCTCATCGTCAACACCGACGAGTTCTCCAAGCGCAACCTGTCCAGGGTCGGCTACGCGCAGAGCCCCCTCGAGGACGGCTCGCTCGAGTCGTGGCACGTGCACCCGGTGGCCCTGACCTCGATCACCGTCGAGGCGCTCGTCTCCTTCAGCGACCTGACCCGCAAGGAGAAGGAGCGCGCGAAGAACATGTTCGCGCTGGGCCTGCTGTCGTGGCTCTACACCCGGCCGATGGAGGGCACCGAGGCGTTCCTCAAGGGGAAGTTCGCCGACAAGCCGGAGATCCTCGAGGCGAACCTCGCGGCGCTGCACGCGGGGTTCAACTACGGAGAGACCACCGAGGACTTCGCCGTCGCCTACGAGGTGGCCCCCGCCCCGATGCGTCCGGGCGCCTACCGCAACGTCACGGGCAACGTCGCGCTCTCGCTCGGCCTCGTCGCGGCCGCGCACCGGGCCGGCCTTCCGCTGTTCCTCGGCTCCTACCCGATCACCCCGGCGTCCGACATCCTGCACACGCTCGCCGGCCTGAAGCGCTACGGCGTGGCCACGATGCAGGCCGAGGACGAGATCGCCGGTGTCGGCGCAGCCCTCGGGGCCAGCTTCGGCGGGGCGCTCGGCGTCACGACGACCTCGGGCCCGGGCCTCGCGCTCAAGGCCGAGACGATCGGCCTCGCGGTCTCGCTCGAGCTGCCGCTCATCGTCTGCGACATCCAGCGTGGCGGGCCCTCCACCGGCCTGCCGACCAAGACCGAGCAGGCCGACCTGCTCCAGGCGATGTTCGGCCGCAACGGCGAGTCGCCCGTGGCCGTCGTCGCCCCGGCCACGCCGGCCGACTGCTTCGACACGGCCCTCGAGGCCGTGCGCATCGCCACGACCTACCGCACCCCGGTCATCGTCCTGTCCGACGGCTACCTCGCCAACGGGTCCGAGCCGTGGCGCCTTCCCCGCACGGCCGAGCTGCCCGACCTCACCGTCGAGCACGCCACGGAGCCCAACGCCACCGACGCCGACGGCAACCCGGTGTTCCACCCGTACCTGCGCGACCCCGAGACCCTCGCCCGGCCGTGGGCCGTGCCGGGCACGCCGGGCCTCGAGCACCGCGTCGGCGGCATCGAGAAGGCCGACGTCACGGGCAACATCTCCTACGACCCCGACAACCACGACCACATGACCCGGCTGCGCCAGGCCAAGATCGACGGGATCGCCGACACCATCGCCCCGCTCGAGGTCGACGACCCGAGCGGCGACGCCGACGTCCTCGTCCTCGGCTGGGGCTCCACGTACGGGCCGATCGCCGCAGGCGTGCGCCAGGCCCGCGCCCGGGGCGCCCGGGTCGCGCAGGCCCACCTGCGCCACCTCAACCCGTTCCCCGCCAACACCGGTGAGGTGCTGCGCGGCTACGACCGCGTCATCGTCCCCGAGATGAACCTCGGCCAGCTGGCCCTGCTGCTGCGGGCGAAGTACCTCGTCGACGTCGAGTCGCACACGTCGGTGCGCGGCCTGCCGTTCCAGGCCGGCGACCTCGCCGAGGTCATCGCCGCAGCCTCCGCGTCGACCGTCCCGGCGCCCCCTGCCGCGAACGGCAGGACCACCGGCAGCACCACCGACGAGCGCGTGAAGGAGACCGCGAAGTGAGCACCGACCTCGGCATGCCCGCCCTCGGCACCGCCGGCGTCCCGCGCCTCGGCGAGGGCGTCGCGCTGACGAAGAAGGACTTCACCTCCGACCAGGAGGTGCGCTGGTGCCCCGGCTGCGGCGACTACGCGATCCTCGCCGCCGTCCAGGGCTTCCTGCCCGAGCTCGGCCTGCGCCGCGAGAACATCGTCTTCGTCTCCGGCATCGGCTGCAGCTCGCGCTTCCCGTACTACCTCGACACCTACGGCATGCACTCGATCCACGGTCGCGCGCCGGCCATCGCCACCGGCCTGGCCGCCACGCGCGAGGACCTCTCGGTGTGGGTCGTCACCGGCGACGGCGACGCCCTGTCGATCGGCGGCAACCACCTCATCCACGCGCTGCGCCGCAACGTCAACCTCAAGATCCTGCTGTTCAACAACGAGATCTACGGACTGACCAAGGGCCAGTACTCCCCCACCTCGCAGATCGGGCAGGTCACCAAGTCGACGCCGCTCGGCTCGCTCGACACCCCGTTCAACCCGGTGTCGCTCGCGCTCGGCGCCGAGGCGAGCTTCGTGGCGCGGACCATGGACTCAGACCGCCAGCACCTGACCTCGGTGCTGCGGGCCGCGGCCGAGCACCGCGGGTCCGCCTTCGTCGAGATCTACCAGAACTGCCCGATCTTCAACGACGGCGTCTTCGACGTCCTCAAGGACCGCACCGAGGCGGCCGCCCGCATCCTGCACCTGGCCGACGGGCAGGAGGTCGGCACCGCCGAGACCGTCGTCGTCCGCGACGACCGCGGGTCGCTCGCGGTCGTGCCGCGCGCCGAGGCCGACCCGGGGCGCGTCGTCGTCCACGACGCCGGTGCGGCCGACCCGTCCGGGGCGTTCGCCCTCTCGCGCCTCGACTCCCCCGACCTCGGCCACGTGCCGATGGGGATCTTCCGCAACGTGGCCCGGCCGACCTACGACGACCTGCTCCGCGAGCAGGTGGCCTCGGCCCGCACCACCGAGATCACCGACGCCGACATCGACGCACTCCTCGCCGGCCGCGACACGTGGACCGTCGCCGAGGGCCCCGGCGCGTGACCGGCTCCGCACCCGACTCCGGTCCCGGCGTCGACGTGGGGTCCCGCACGGGGCCCCGCACGGCGTCCGGGGTGGGGTCCCGGCCCGCGTCGCGCACCGGTGGCCTGACCCTCGGTTCGCCCGAGGGCGAGGTCGGGCGCGGCACCCTGCTCGGCTTCGCCGCGTACGCCCTCTGGGGCCTGTTCCCGCTCTACTTCGACGCGCTCAAGCCGGCCGGCGCCTGGGAGATCCTCGCCAACCGGATCCTGTGGACGCTGCTGTTCTGCGCGCTCGTGCTCCTCGTGCGCCGTGACCTCGCCTGGGTCGCGCCGCTCCTGCGCCGGCCTCGCCTGCTCGTCGGGCTCGCCGTCGCCGCCGTGCTCATCGCCGTCAACTGGGTCGTCTACGTCGCGGCCGTGGTGTCGGGCAACACGAGCGAGGCCGCGCTCGGCTACTTCCTCAACCCGCTCGTCACCGTCGCGCTCGGCGTCGTCGTGCTCCGCGAGCGCCTCCGGGTGCTCCAGTGGGTCGCCGTCGGCATCGGGGCTGCGGCCGGGGTGTACCTCGGCGTCGCCGGTGGACGCGTGCCATGGGTCGCGCTGTCCCTGGCGGTGTCGTTCGCGCTCTACGGGCTGACGAAGAAGAAGCTCGGTGCGAGCCTCGAGGCGCTGCACGGGCTCACCGTCGAGACCGTCATCCTGGCGCCGGTGGCCGCCGTCACGCTGCTCGTCGTGGGCGCGCACGGCGAGCTCGCGTTCGGTCACCACGGCGCCACGCACACGACGCTGCTCGTGCTCTCCGGCGTCGTCACCGCGGTACCGCTGCTGTGCTTCGCCGCCGCGGCCCGACGCGTCCCCCTCGTGACGATCGGCCTCATCCAGTTCGTCACCCCGGTCATGCAGCTGCTCTGTGCGGTGCTGCTCCTCGGCGAGCACCTGCCGGCCGAGCGCTGGGTCGGCTTCGGGATCGTCTGGGTGGCCCTGGTCGTGCTGACCACCGA
>JAEWFB010000030.1 GCA_023389095.1 Actinomycetes bacterium | reverse complement strand
GGCCAGCACGGCCGCGAACGCGCCGAACCGGGCGTGGTCGAGCAGCTGGTCCACGGGCTCGCGCAGCACCGGGATGTGCGCCACCACGAGCGCGCCGACGAGGAACACGACGAGCAGCAGCACCCCGAGGACGAGCGACTGCACGACCGGCCGCGCCGTCTCGCCCCGACGCGTGTGCCCCATCCCGGCGTGCAACGGCCCCGACACGAGCGCGCCGACGAGCCACACGGCGGCCAGGGCCAGCGTCGCGACGTAGAAGAGCGGGTCGCCCGGCGTGATCCGCAGGGCCCACGCGAGCACCGCGGTCCCGACGACGAACGTGACCGCCGCAACCACCTGCCGACGCCGGAAGACGTCGTCGGGGTCGTGGTGGTCGCGCTCGACCTTCCGGATCAGCGCAGCGTCGACGAACGCGCGCAGCTCGGCCACGGGGCCCCGCATCTGTCGTCTCCTGCCCTAGCGTCGCGCCCGCTCGTAGCGGGCCAGGGTCTCCTTGCGCTCCTCGTCATGGTCGACGATCGGCTCCGGATACCCCTGCGCATACCCATCGTCCTGCTTCCAGGGCTCGTGCGCCGTGACCCCGGACAGGTGGCGCAGCTCGGGAACCCACCGACGCACGTACTCGCCGTCGGGGTCGAACCTGCGCCCCTGCGTCACCGGGTTGAAGACGCGGAAGTACGGCGACGCGTCGGTGCCGGTGCCGGCGACCCACTGCCAGCCGTGGTTGTTCGAGGCGACGTCGCCGTCGACGAGGTGGTCGAGGAAGTGCTGGGCCCCGACGGGCCACCACACGTGGAGGTCCTTGGTGAGGAAGCTCGCCGTGATCATCCGCACCCGGTTGTGCATCCAGCCCTCGGCGAGCAGCTGGCGCATCCCGGCGTCGACGATGGGAAACCCGGTGCGACCGTCCCGCCACGCGTCGACGAGGCGGTCGGTCTCGGCGCCGGTGTCGTAGGGCAGCCTCGCGAGCTCGGGGCGCAGGTCGTGCCACGACGAGCGCGGGTGGTGCCACAGGACGTCGGCGTAGAACTCGCGCCAGGCCAGCTCGGTGACGTACGTCGTCGCGCCCGTCGACCGCCCGCCGCCGTGCGCGGCGATGTCGGCGAGCATCGTGCGGGGGTGGATCTCGCCGTACTTGAGGGGGGCCGACATCCGGCTCGTCGTGTCGAGGTCGGGCCGGTCGCGCTCGTCGGCGTACGCGTCGAGCCCGTCGGCGACGAACGCCTCCCACCGCTGGCGCGCGGCGGCCTCGCCGGCCTCGAGCCGGACGCCGTCGGAGTGGGCGGGCAGGTCGGGCAGGTCGTCGGACGCGACGCGCGGGCGGGCCCACGGGATGCGCGCCGGACGCTCGGCCGGGTCGGGCCAGCCGTGCTGGCGCCACGCCTTGGAGAACGGCGTGAAGACCTTGTACGGCGAGCCCGAACCGTTGACGACGATGCCGGGGCCGACGGCGTACGGCGTCCCCGTGGCGACGAGCTCACGGTCGTCGGCGGCCAGCGCGCCCGCGACGGCCCCGTCGCGGCGCCGCCCGTACGGCGTCGTCTCCCGGGTCACGTGCACCTGGCCCGCCCCGACCTGACGCGCGAGGCGGGGGATGACGTCGACGGGGTCGCCGGTGCGCAGCACGAGCGCGTCGCGGGTGTCGGCGGCCAGGGAGCGCAGCGACGCCACGAGCCGCTGCGAGCGTGGCACCGCGGTGTCGAGCAGGGTCGGGTCGAGGACGAACACCGGCAGCACCTCGTCCGCCGCCTCGAGCGCTGCGAGCAGCGCCGGGTGGTCGTGCAGCCGCAGGTCGCGGCGGAACCAGAGGATCGCCGTCGTCCGCTCGCTCGCCATGCGTCGCCTCCTCAGGCGGGGACCGTCGTGCCCGCCCGCTCGAACCGGATCTGTGCGACGTCGAGGTACCCGGTCGAGAAGCCGGCCTCGCAGTAGGCGAGGTAGAACTCCCACTTGCGCCGGAACGTCTCGTCGAACCCGAGCGCATGCACGTCGTCCCACCGCGCGGTGAACCGCTCACGCCAGCGTCGCAGGGTCTCGGCGTAGTCGGTGCCGAACGCGTGGACGTCGGTGACGCGCAGGGAGGTGCTCGCCGCCGTCGTGGAGCGGATCGCCTCGACGCTCGGGATGAGCCCGCCGGGGAAGATGTGCTTCTGGATCCAGCCGTAGCTGTTCTTCGTCGCGAGCAGCCGCTCGTGCGACATGAGGATCGACTGGACCGCGGCGACACCGCCGGGCGCGAGCCGCTCGTCGATGGTGCGGAAGTAGGTGGCCCAGTACTCCTCGCCGACGGCCTCGATCATCTCGACGCTGACCACGGCGTCGTAGCGGCCCTCGACCTCGCGGTAGTCCTGGATGCGGACGTCGACGCGGTCGGCCAGGCCGGCGGCCGCGATCCGCTCGCGGGCGAGCGCCGCCTGCTCCTTCGAGAGCGTCACGGTCGTGACGTGCGCTCCTCGCCGGGCCGCCTGCAGGGCGAGCGTGCCCCAGCCCGTGCCGATCTCGAGGACGCGCGTCCCCTCGGTGACGCGTGCCGCGTCGAGGATGGCGTCGACCTTGCGCAGCTGGGCCTCCTCGAGCCCCTGCTCGGCCGGTGGCGTCGGCCCACGGTGGTCGAAGAGCGCCGAGGAGTACGTCAGGGTGTCGTCGAGGAAGGTCTCGAACATCGCGTTGGACAGGTCGTAGTGCGCCTCGATGTTGCGGCGCGAGCCGAGCAGCGAGTTGCGCTGCATCACCGGGATGCGGCGGTCGACGAAGCCGCGCAGCCCCAGCCAGAACGGCGGCACGGCCGTGGTCATCCGCTCGGCGAACGGGCGGAAGACGTCGGCGAGGTCGGTGCCCTCGGCGGCCGTCCAGTCGCCGGCCATGTAGGCCTCGCCGATGCCGATCTTCGGGTGGTGGGCCAGGCGCTCGAACACCGCGTCGGGCCGGACGATCCGCAGCCCCGGCCGCGACCCGTCACGGGCGCCCCCGCCGAGCAGGGTGCCGTCGGGCAGCACGAGGTCGACCGGGACGCGCCCGGCCACCTGCGCCACGATGCTGCGGGCGAGCTTGCCCCGCAGGCAGAACGGGCGCAGCACCGGGCGACGCAGGCAGATGGGCTGGCTGACGGGGGACGGTGCGGCAGTCATCGGACGGCTTCCTTCGGGTGTCGTGGTCGGGGCATCACGGGCAGGCGGCGCAGCCAGAGCCGGATGCCGTGGGCGCGGATCAGGGCCGTGACGCGCTGGGTCATCAGCCCGTGCCGGCGGACGAGTCGGAGCAGGGCGGCCGGGGTCGCGGGCTGTGGCGTACCCCGTGTCACCGCGGTGAGGACGGTCTCCCCGCCGCGCTCGAGCCGGACCGTGACGGCGACGTGGTCGGGCTCGAGCCGCAGCCGGATCGCGTACCGGCCGCTGACGTCGTTGA
>JAEWFB010000013.1 GCA_023389095.1 Actinomycetes bacterium | reverse complement strand
GGCACGGCCGACGCGCCGGAGCAGGACCGCCCCGAGAGCACCCACCCCGAGGGCGAGCAGGACCGTGGTCGTCGGGGTCGCCGGCCCGAGCGCCGTGGCCCCCGACGTGAACGACAGCCGGAAGACCTCGAGGCCGTCGTGGACGAGGTCGGCGAGCTCGGCCCCGCGGACCGGTGTGCCGCGCAGGGCCTCGAGCACGTACCGCAGGGCGGTCAGGGCCGCGGGTGTCACGAGCAGCAGGGCCATGGCCAGCACCCAGCCGGTCGACCGCCGCAGGGGTCGGGCGCCCAGCACGGCGAGCAGGAGGCCGACGCCGATGCCGGTGAGCACCGCGAGGGTCGGCGGCAACCAGGTCAGGGGCTGCGGATGCGCGGGGTCGGCGAGCACCACCACGAACAGCTGTCCCAGCCAGTCGGCGCCCACGACGACGAGCGGTGTCGCCGCCACGGTCCGCAGGACGGGTCCGCCGAGCGAGGCACAGAGCCCGAGGAGCAGGCCGAGCAGCGAGCCCGCCGTCGTGAGCGCGACGAACGCGAGGCGCACCGTGTCGGCGGTGGCCCCCGAACCGCCGAGGTCGGGCTCAGGGTCCAGCGTCTGGGCCACGGCCCACGCCGTGGCCGCGGTGGCCCCCAGGGCCGCCAGCGACCCGAGGAGCCAGCGGCGCGCCCGCCGGTCACGGCTCCACCACGGCGCCGAACCGGCGAGGGCGCCGCCGACGAGCGTGACGAGGAGCAGGGTCATGAGCTGCTGGTGCTGGAAGGGCAGCAGCGCGGTGCGCAGGTCGTTGCGCGGGTTCCAGGGGCTGCCGAACGTGCCAGTGCTCGAGCGCGCCACGACCCACGGCAGCAGGCCGACGAACCAGCCCCCGAGCGCCAGGAACGGCACCGGCCACACCCAATGGCGCGGCGACGTGCCCGACCGGCCCGGCGGCGTCGGTGGCGGGCCGGACCCGTCACCAACCGCGTCGTGCCCTGTGTCCGCCCACACCGGGCGCGGTACTCCTGCCGTCGACGTCACCGTCGAACCTCCCCTGTCGTGACCGCCGGCCGGCTCCGACCGCGGTGCGTGGAGCCGACACCACCAGACGCACGGCCGCCCGTCAACGCGAACGAGCGGGCACCGTGGTGTCGATCGTGTGACGTTCCTGTGAGTGGCCGGACCACACGTCGGACGCCACGTGGGAACGTGTGTGGTGACACACCGGATCGCCGGTTTTGTGTCCGCGGCGCACACAGGTGGTCCCGGACGCCGTCCCTAGTCTTCCCGCATGGCCGACGCCCGCAACGATGCACGCGACGCACGCGACGCCGCCCCCGACGCCCCCGCGAGGGCGCACACGGCGGCGACCGAACCCACCGACCTGACCGGCCGCACGGCCCTCGTCACCGGAGCCGCGAGCGGCATCGGGGCGAGCATCGCCCGCGCGCTGGCCGGTGCCGGGGCCAAGGTGCACGCGGTCGACCGGGACGCCGACGGCCTGGGCTCGCTCGACGGCGTCGAGGGCATCGTTCCCGTCACGGCCGACCTGGCCGACCTCGACGGGCTCACGGCGCTGCCGACCGACATCGACATCCTCGTCAACAACGCCGGCATCCAGCACGTCAGCCCCATCGAGGAGTTCCCCCTCGAGCGGTTCGACCTCATCCTCGACCTCATGCTCGTCTCCCCCTTCCGCCTCATCCGGCAGTCGCTGCCGCACATGTACGACCGGGGCTGGGGCCGCGTCGTCAACGTGTCCAGCGTCCACGGACTGCGAGCCAGCGCCTTCAAGTCGGCCTACGTCACGGCCAAGCACGGCCTCGAGGGCCTCTCGAAGGTCGTCGCCCTCGAGGGCGGCCCGCACGGCGTCACCTCGACGTGCATCAACCCGGCCTACGTGCGGACGCCCTTGGTGGAGAAGCAGATCGCCGACCAGGCCCGCACCCACGGCATCCCGGAGGCGGAGGTCGTCGAGAAGGTCATGCTCGAGCCGGTCGCCGTCAAGCGTCTCATCGAGCCGGACGAGGTCGCCGCGCTCGCGCTCTTCCTCTGCGGGCCCGCGTCGGCGTCGGTCAACGGGACGTCCTTCTCGATGGACGGCGGTTGGACGGCGCACTGAGCGCTGCGGTCCCGCGGCGACCTAGGATCTGCCCGTGGTGACCCGCAGCGACACGACCGCCGAGCAGGTGATGAACCTGCTGGAGCTGCTCGCCGCCGACGCCACGGTCGCCGAGGTGGCGGCCGCCGACGCCCCGGCCGAGGCCCGCGACCTCGCGCTGCGCGTCACGAGCGCCCGGGAGGTGCACCAGCATCGCGAGGCTGGTCTGGCGGCCCTGCTCGACACGGCGCGCGAGCTCGCCACCGAGAGCGACCCGGGGTCGGTCCTCGATGCGATCGTGCGCCGGGCGCGCCGGCTCGTCGGCACCGACCTCGCCTACCTCACGCTCTACGACCCGGAGGCCGGCGACACGTTCATGCGCGCCACCGACGGCTCGGTGTCCGCGGCCTTCCAGTCCGTACGCCTGGCCCTCGGCGCCGGCCTCGGCGGCCTCGTCGCCTCCACCCACAAGCCGTACTGGACCGCCGACTACTGGTCCGACGAGCGCTTCCGGCACACCGCGGCCATCGACGGCGCCGTCGGCGAGGAGGGGATCATCGCGATCTGCGGCACTCCCCTCATCGTCGAGTCGCACTTCGTCGGGGTCCTGTTCGCGGCCAACCGCTCCTCGCGCCCGTTCACGCGGGAGGAGGTCGCGCTCCTCGGCAACCTCGCGACGCTCGCCGCGGTGACGCTCGTGCAGACCCGGGCCCTGGCCGACGCCGAGAGCGCCCTGGCCCAGCTGTCCGAGGCGCACGAGACGGTGCGCCAGTACGCCGAGGGCATCGAGCGTGCCGCAGCGGCCCACGACCGGTTCGCCTCGCTCGTGCTCGGCGGTGGCGGCGTCGACGACGTCGCCCGGGCGCTGTGCGACCTGCTCGGCGGCTGGGCCGTGCTCGTCGACGAGGACGGCACCCGCATCGGCACCGCGGGCCCGGCACCCGACCCGGGCTCCGGACGCGCCGGCCTGCTCGAGGACCTCCTGTCGAGCGTGCCGGGTCAGGGCTCCGGTCGCCTCGTGGAGCGCGAGGGGATGTACGTCCTGCCGGTCACCGCGGCGCGCGAGCGGCTCGGCACCCTGGTCATCGGTGGCATCGAGCGACTTCGCGAGTCCGAGCAGCGCACCGTCGAGCGGGCCGGGGTCGTCACGGCTCTCGTCCTGCTCTTCGAGCGCCAGGCCGCCGACGCCCGGCAGTCGGCGCGCAACCGCCTCGTGTCCGACCTCGTCAGCGCTCGTGGCACCCGCGAGGAGCGCGTCCAGCTGGCGCGCACCGCCGGCCTGGACCCGGCCCGTCCCTTCTGCGTGCTCGTCCTGCGGGGCGAGGACCCGCACGGCCACCGTGCCCTGCTCATCTCCGCCAGCGCGGCCACCGACGAGGTGGCCCTCGTCGGTTCGCACGACGGCGACGTCGTGGCCCTCGTCCCCGGTGCCGACGCCGACGGCCTGGCCCGCGCCGTCGCGGCCCGCATCGGCCGCCGCACCTGCGTCACCGTGGCCGGGGTCGGTCCCGTCGAGGGCGTCGACGCCGTGCCCATGGCGCACGAGGAGGGCGCCCGCACCGTCGGCGCACTCATCGCCCTCGGGCACAAGGGCAAGGGCGCCGCGGCCACCCAGCTCGGCTTCGCGGGCCTCATCGTCGGCTCGGCGCCCGACGTCGACGACTACGTCCGGCGGCTGCTCGGTCCTGTCCTCGAGTACGACGAGCGACGCGGCACCGACCTCGTCGGCACCCTGGCGGCCTACTTCGCGGCCGGCGGCAGCCCCCGGCACGCGGCCGGAACGCTCCACGTCCACGTCAACACCGTGTCGCAACGGCTCGAGCGCATCTCGGCCCTGCTCGGTGCCACCTGGCAGCAGCCCGACCACGCGCTCGAGCTGCAGCTGGCGCTCCGGCTGCGCGCGCTCCAGTCCCCCGCCTGAGGCCGACCGCCGCCTGCCCTTCGCCGCAGCCTCCTCGCCGGTCGAGGTCTCCCGTCGCGGTCAGGCGCGAGGGATCACCTCGACCGTGGGGCGAGGGCGAGCAGGCGGTCGACCGCGTCGACGACGGCCCCGACGCCGGTCTCGCCGAGGACGACGTCGTAGTGGTTGGCGTCGACCGACGTCGTGCGCACGGATCCCGGCACGTCGAGCGCGGCGAGGCGGGCGTCGTCATACAGCCCCTGCGGCTCGTCGAGCAGGCCGCGGTGGGCCCAGACCAGCTCGAGCGGGACGCCGCTCGCGGCGGCCGTGCGCACGGCCGCGTGCGTCTCGGGGTCGGCGAGCACGTCGGCCCCGTCGGCCCGCACCGCGTCGAGGACGCACGTGCTGTGCCACGAGCCGGGCACGTCCGGGTCCTCGACGAGGTCGTGCTCGATGTAGGCCCGTGCGGCGTCACCACCCGGGCCCTCGAGCACCGGGCCGAGAGCGGGGTGCTGCCGCCAGAAGTCGAGGTAGTCCGACGGTCCGTCGAAGCGCATCCTCAGCCGGTCCATCGCCGGGCCGATGACCGCCTGCAGTGCCGCGTCGATGTCGACCGACGCGTCCACCGGGAACGCGAGCCCACCGTCGACGAGGACGGCGCCCGCGAAGCGGTCGGGGTGGCGGGCCACCGCGAGCGCGCTGACGAAGGCACCCATCGAGTGGCCGACGAGCACCGGCGCCGCGGCGAACACCGACGCCGTCTGCACGAGGTCGTCGACGTGCGCCGCGAGACCGTAGGGCCCGGGGGCCGTGCGGCTGTCGCCGCGGCCGCGCAGGTCGGGCGCCAGGAACCGCACCGCACCCGGGCCGTGGCGCCGCGCCACCTCGTCGGCGACCCGGCGCCACGACAGCCCGTTGGCCGTGATGCCGTGCACCGCGAGGACGACCGGTGCGTCGGGCGCGACCGGGCCGACCGTGAGGTCGTGGATGGCGAGGCTGCCCTCGGGCAGCTCGATGACGAACGCGGACTGGGTGCTCACGACGAGGTCCCTGCCTTCCGGATGATCCTGCCGCCGAGACCGGTGAGGCCCGACGGGGCGAAGTAGACGACGGCCACGAAGAACGCGCCGAGGATGAACAGCGGCTGCGACAGCACCTGGCGCACCACCTCCGGCAGCGACTGGAAGGCATCGGCACCGCTCACCTCCACGAGTCTGGCATCGGCGTAGGTGTAGAGCACGCCACCGATGACGGCGCCCCACCGGCTGCCCGCTCCTCCGAGCACGACCATGACGAGCAGCGACAGCGTGAACTCCGACGTGGTCAGGTGCGGGCTCGACCCGCCGAGCACGAGCGCGTGCACGACGCCGCCCAGGGCACCGAGGAACGACCCGGCGACGAGCGCCAGCAGCCGCACCCGGTAGGTGCCGAGCCCGATGACGGCGGCCCGCTGCTCGTTCTCGCGGACGGCCGCCATGGCGTGCCCGGCCCGCGAGGCGACGAGCAGCGAGACCGCGACCCACGCGAGGGCCAGGAACCCCAGGGCGAGCCAGTACCGGTACGGCGCGTTGGCGACCCCGACGAGCAGGTCGGGCAGCGCGTGGCGGTTCAGCGTCCGGCCCTCCTCGCCGCCGGTCGTGCCCCCCGGGTCACGCATGACGATGATCGAGGCCGCCTGGGCGAACGCGAGCGTGACCATGGCGAAGGCGATCCCGCCGACACGCAGCGCCACCG
>JAEWFB010000559.1 GCA_023389095.1 Actinomycetes bacterium | reverse complement strand
GGGTGGCGGCCGGTCGGGGAGTCACGCTCGCGGTCACGGGGCGCGGCGGCATCCCGGCGAGCGGCGTCGCGAGCGTCGCCCTGACCGTCACCGCGGTCTCACCGACCGGCTCGGGCTACCTGTCCGTGCACGCGGCCGGGACGACGCTGCCCGTCGGCTCGTCCCTCAACTACGCACCGGGCCAGGTCGTGCCCAACCTCGTCGTCACGCGGGTCTCGTCCGACGGCGCGATCCGCATCGACGCCGGCGGGTCCGGAGCCGTCGACGTCCTCGTCGACGTGGCCGGCTACGTCGGGGCCGGCGCCGGCGCACTGCCCGGTGCCTACACCGCCGTGGCGCCCACCCGGCTCCTCGACACCCGCTCCGGCCTCGGGGCTCCCAGGGCTCCGGTCAGGGCCGGGGCGACGACCCGTCTCGCCGTGGCCGGCCGTGCGAGCATCCCGAAGAGCGGTGCCGGCGCGGTCCTCGTCAACCTCACGGTCGTCAACCCGACGGCGACGGGCGCGGTCGCGGCGGTGCCGGTCGCCGGCTCGACGGTGACCACGTCCACGCTGAACTACACCGCGCGCGAGATCCGCGCCAACCTGGCCCTGGTGCCTCTCTCACCCTCGGGCACCATCGACCTGCGCGTCCTCGGCTCGGGCACGACGGACCTCGTCGCGGACGTGGTCGGGTACGTCCGCGCAGGCACGCCGGCCGCCGACTCGATGGCCGGGGCACTGGCTCCCAATCGAGTGCTGGACACCCGGAGGACGTCGCCGGTCCCTGCCGGGTCGAGCGCCACGATCCGCGTGTCCGGGCGCGCAGGGGTGCCCGCCTCCGGCGTCGGGGCCGTGGTCCTCAACGTCACCGAGACCGGCGCCACCGGACCGGGCTACGTCACGGCGACGGCCGCGGGCGCCGGCCTGCCCGAGGCCTCGAACCTCAACTACACCAGGGGCAGCACGCACGCGAACCTCGTCATCGCTCCCGTGTCCGCCTCCGGCGAGGTGGCCCTCGCGGTCCGCGGCTCCGGCACGGTGCACCTCGTCGCGGACGTGGCCGGCTACGTGCTCGGTCCGGCGGCCGACACCACACCGCCCGCCGGACTGGCGACCCTCAGCGCGACGGCCGCCGGCAGGACGGCGGTCGACCTCTCCTGGCCCGCTCCAGCGGCAGACGCGACCGGGGTCATGGTGCGGCGAGCCCTCGGCACGACGCCCCCCGCGACGCCGTCCGCGGGGACCCTCGTCGTCGACACCGCGGTCGCCGGTTCCACCGCGACGGCGTTCACCGACCGGGGGCTGACCCCCGGCCAGACGTACGCCTACGCGGCCTTCGCCCGTGACGCCGTGCCGAACTTCGCCCCGCCGTCGGGGGCCACGGCGACGACGACGGACCTCGTCTGGGGCGCGCCGCAGCGGGTCGCGCCGTACGTGGGGGCCCCGACCTCCGTGTCGTGCCCGACGGCAACGTGGTGCCTGGCCGTCGACGCTTCGGGGCGGGCGCAGACGTGGAACGGCACGGCATGGAGCACTCCGGTCGAGGTCGGCCTGTCCCAGGGCAGCACGCTGCGCTCGGTCAGCTGCCCCACGACGGACTTCTGTCTCGCCGTGGGCGACGGCGACGGCGCCTGGGCCTACCGCAGCGGGACGTGGGAGCGGGTGGGCGGCCCCCGGGCCGGGTGGACGGCGGTGTCGTGCGCGAGCGCCGTGTTCTGCGCAACGACGGCCGGCTCCGAGGTGGCCACGTTCGACGGCACCTCGTGGTCGGTGACGTCGGCGCAGGGAGCACCCGCGGGCCTCCTGTACGAGTCGATCTCGTGTCCCGCGGCCACGACGTGCTTCGCCGTCGGCAACTCCTCCGTCATGCCCAGCCGGACGGCGGCCGGCTGGACGGCACGGTTCGACGGCAGCGGGTGGACCGCCGCGTCGATCCCGGTCTCGGGGTACGACCACCTCAGGGTCTCCTGTGCGTCGCCGACCACGTGTCTCGTCGTGGGCGACGCGGGCGCGACCCTCTCGTGGAGCGGCGGCTCGACGTGGACGTCGCGCGGCCAGGTCGACTCGTCGTACACCTACGGTCCCGGCGCCCTGTCCTGCCCGTCACCGACGGCCTGCCTCGTCGTGGACCCCTACCACGGCGCCTACCGGTGGAACGGCAGCACGTGGGTCGCGGTGGCGCAACCGCCCACGTCGTACGTCCCCGGACTGGCCCTCGCCTGCCCCACCACCACGTCGTGCCTGCTGCTCGACGCGTCGGGTCGAGGCACCCGGTGGAACGGGTCGACGTGGGCGCCGGCCGCGGTGGTCGACCCCACGAGCGGAGGCATCCACGACCTGTCCTGCCCGACGACGACCTCATGCATGGCGGTGGACGAGCGTGGGTCCGCCTACCGGCTGCAGGGCTCGACGTGGACCGCACCCGAGCGCATCGGCGCCGTCCCGAGCAACGTCTCGTGCGTCACTGCGACGTGGTGCATGACGACGCAGTCGCAGTACCCGAGCCAGACGTCGCGGGCGTACACCGGGACGTGGGGACCGACCAGGCCCACCGGGCTCCCGGCCGCCGACCTCGACTGCGTGGACGCGTCGACGTGCTGGTCGTTCGACGGCAACGGGCAGGCGGTTCGCTGGAACGGGACGGCGTGGGGCTCGGCGACGCCGGTGCTCCGCGTCCCCTCGGACTACGGACCGTCCAGGGTCGACTGCGTGGGCCGGACCTTCTGCATGGCGGTCGGCGGGTCGTCCCACCCGGGCTGGTCCCGCTGGAACGGCAGCACGTGGTCGCCCCGGGTCGGCCTGGCCACCCTTGCCTACCCCGAGCTCTCGTGCACGAGCGCCTCGTTCTGCGTGGCGGTCTCGTGGCCCGGCGACTCCGCCGTCTGGAACGGCTCGTCCTGGCGGTCCATCACCGCGTCGGACAGCGGCCTGTCCGGGCCGTCGAGCGTCGACTGCGCCAGCCCGGTGTTCTGCCTCGCCCTCCAGGGCGACGGCACGGTCGCGACGTTCAACGGGGTCAGCTGGAGCCGCGAGCACCACGCCACCGGGCTGTACCCGCAGGCGGGCGTGCGCATCGAGTGCCCGTCCGTCGATCGCTGTGTCGTCGTGGGTTCGACGTCGGCGGTCCTCGCCGACTGAGGGCCGGCGGCAAACCCGTGGCGCCGCGACGGCCCGCGGGCGAGCATGGGTCCGTGACGAGCGAGCGGCGACTGCCGCCCCAGGGAGGTCTGCCGCCCGAGGAGGGGCTGGTCGGCCCCGTCGTCGAGATCGCCTGCGACGAGTCCGGGTTCTCCGGCACCAACCTGCTCGACCCGGCGACCCCGCTCTTCACCCACGCGAGCGTCGAGGTGCCCGCCGCCGAGGCCGCCGACATCGTCGACACGCTGCGCTCCGGGGTGCGGTGGTCGCTGCAGGAGGTGAAGTCGGGGCAGCTCCTGCGTGGGCCCGATGCGCCGGCGGCGCTCGCGTGGCTCCTCGACCGCCTCTGCGGCCGGGCGCACGTGCACGTCGTCGACAAGGAGCTCTTCCTCGTCAGCCGCGTCGTCGACCTCTTCCTCCTCGAGCCCTCGTACGCGGCCGGCACCGCGCTGGCCGGCGACGACCGGCCGGCCTCGCTCGCCCTGCTCCGCGCCGGGCAGCCCCACGCCCCGATGTGGTCCGCGTTCCTCGACGCCCTGACCGTCGTCCTCCGGACGAAGCGGCGCCACCGGCCCGACGCCGCAGCCGTCGACGCGTTTCTCCGGGCGCGCGACCGGCTCCACGCCGCGATCACGGCCGACGCCACCGGTCCCGCGGACGCGTCGACGGCCGCCGGCGTGCTGGCCCGTCTGGGGCGTGACCGGGTCGCCGACGTCGCGGCCCGGATCGGCGACGGCGACCGCTCCCTCCCGCCGCCGCTCGAGCCGCTCCTGCCGGCCCTCGCCGAGACCGTCCTGTTCTGGAGCCGTGGCACCCGGCGGGTCGTCGTCGTGCACGACGAGCAGAGCGCTCTGACCGCCGATCGACTGCGGCGTCTGCAGGCGGTCCTCGCCGCGTCCGCGCCCGACGCACCCTCTCCCCTGGCCGGGCTCGTCACCGTCGACTCGCGCGACGACCCGCGCGTGCAGGTCGCCGACCTGCTCGCCGGCGCCACGCGACGGTCGCCGGACGCGCTCGCCGACCCGCTGCTGCGCCCGTTCCTGTCCCCCTCGTCCCTCGTCGACCCGCACCGTCGGACGGGCCCGGCCGTCGGCGCCGGCCGCTAGCGTCGGTCGGGCCGCACCGACCACCGAGGAGACGCGATGACGACCACCCCCGCACCCGACCCCGCGACGCCCCGGGAGTTCCGCGACGCGGACCTGCGCGGTGCGCGCTTCGTCGACACCGACCTGCGCGGAGCAGTGCTGCGTGGCGTCGACGTCGACGGCATGGAGGTCGACTCGCCGTGGCTCCTCGAGGGCGGCGCCACGCTCCTGGTCAACGGGGTCGACGTCGCGCCCTTCGTCGACGTCGAGCTCGACCGACGCTTCCCGGGCCGCGAGACGCGCCGTGCCAGCCACCCCGAGGGCCTGCGCGCGGCGTGGGTGGTGATTCAGGGCACGTGGGCCGCCACGGTCGCGCGCGCGTCGGCCATGCCCGAGGGCACCGTCGAGGCCTCCGTCGGCGGTGAGTGGTCCTTCGCCCAGACCCTGCGCCACCTCGTCATGGCCACCGACGTGTGGCTGCGCAAGGCGATCCTGCAGGTGCAGCAGCCCTACCACCCGCTCGGCCTGGCCTATGCCGGCGCGGGCGACGAGGGCCTGGACCTGTCGGCCTTCACCACCGACACCCCGACGTTCGCCGAGGTCCTCGAAGCCCGGGCGGGTCGCGTCGCCCTGGTCCGTGACTTCATCGACGGCGTCACGCCTGGGCTGCTGGCCGAGCAACGCCGCAACCCGTGGTCGCCGGAACGCCACGAGACCGTGCTGTCGTGCCTGCACACGATCCTCGAGGAGGAGTGGGAGCACCACCGCTACGCCGTGCGCGACCTCGAGGCCCTCGAGGCCCTCGGCGCCCTCGGCGCACTCGGCGCGGACACCGATGTCGAGAACGTCGCAGCGGCTCCGTCCAAGGGTGAGGAGCCAGACCACAGGGCGCCGCCACAGCCACCGCACCGAGGAGGACCACCATGGAGCAGCACCGTGTCACCGAGATCCTGGACCGGCCCAAGAGCCGGGAGATGCTGGCCCGCGACATCGCTCGGCTCGGCTACGTCGGCATCGACGGGGCACCCCGAACCATCCCGATCGCCTTCTCCTGGAACGGGACCCAGATCGTCATGTGCACGCCCCGCAACGCGCCGAAGCTCACGGCCCTGCGTCGCAACCCGGCCGTGGCGCTCACCATCGACACCGAGGTGCACCCACCGACGATCCTGCTCGTGCGTGGCTCGGCCGAGCTCGACGAGGTCGACGGCATCCCGGAGGAGTTCCTCACCATGAACGGCACCTACGGCATGACGCCGGAGCAGCGGACGGCCTGGGAGGCCGAGGTGCGCTCGCTCTACGACGGCATGGTGCGCGTCGTCGTGACGCCGACGTGGGCCAAGCTCATCGACTTCGAGACGACCCTGCCGAGTGCGGTCGAGGAGCTGTACCAGCGTCGCGAGCAGCAGCGTCAGGTCTGACCGGCCACCCCCGAAGGTCGGTCGCGTGCCTCACACCAGGGCGCGGAGGGCGAGCAGGTAGCTCTGCAGGCCGAACCCGGCGATCGTCCCGGTGGCGACGCCGGCGACCACCGAGGTGTGCCGGAACGCCTCGCGCGAGGCCGGGTTGGACAGGTGGACCTCGACCAGGCTGCGCCCGCTCGTCGTGACGATGGCGCACGCGTCGCGCACCGCGTACGAGTAGTGCGTGAAGGCGCCCGGGTTGAGCACGACGTCGGCGCCGGCGTCGACGGCCTCGTGCAGCCAGTCGACGAGCTCGCCCTCGTGGTTGGTCTGTCGGCAGTCGGCGACGAGCCCGAGGTCGCGGGCCTCGCGCTGCACGGCGGCGTGGACGTCATCGAGCGTGTCGGACCCGTACACCTCGGGCTCGCGCGTGCCGAGCCGGTTGAGGTTGGGGCCGGACAGGACGAAGACCGTTGCCGTCATGGCCGGAGTCTAGTGAGGCGCAGTCGCCGGGCGCCGCGACACGAGGCGATGGGCCTGCTCCAGCACGGCGTCGTCGGGTCCGACGAGGCGTGTCGGTTCGGCGACCGCGTCGAGGACGACGAACCGCAGCGTCGAGCCGCGCGACTTCTTGTCGCGGCGCATCGCCGCGAGCAGGTCGTCCCACCGTCCGGCGTCGTAGCCGGTCGGCAGGCCGAGGGACTCCAGCACCGCGCGGTGCCGGGCCACGAGGGCATCGCCCTCCGGGCCGGAGAGGTGGCCGGTGAGCCGGGCCAGCTCGGCGACGTAGACCATCCCGACGGCGACCGCCTCGCCGTGGCGCCACGTGTAGCGCTCGACCTGCTCGATGGCGTGGCCGTAGGTGTGCCCGTAGTTGAGGATCTCGCGCAGCGAGCTCTCGCGCAGGTCGGCCGCGACGACCTCGGCCTTGACCCGGACGGCGCGCTCGACGAGCTCGACGAGGTGCGGCCCGTCGGCCCGCGACGCTGCGGCCGGGTCGGCCTCGACGAGCTCGAGGATGCGCGGGTCGGCGATGAAGCCGCACTTGACCACCTCGGCCAGGCCGGCCACGAGGTCGGCCGTGGGCAGGGTCGCGAGCACGTCGACGTCGCAGAGGACGCCGGCCGGCGGGTGGAAGGCACCCACGAGGTTCTTGCCCTCGGGGGTGTTGATGCCCGTCTTGCCACCCACGGCCGCGTCGACCATGCCGAGCAGGGTCGTCGGCACCTGCACGACGCGCACCCCGCGCAGCCACGACGCGGCGACGAACCCGGCGAGGTCGGTGACCGTGCCGCCGCCGAGGCCGACGACGGCGTCGCTGCGCGTGAACCCGGCCTGCCCGAGGATCGACCAGAGGTCGGCGGCGACGGCCGCGGTCTTGGCCGACTCGGCGTCGGGCACCTCGGCCGGGTGCACGCGGTACCCCCGCGCCTCCAGGGTCGTGGTGACCCGCGCGACGAGGTCGGGCAGGGTCGGCGGGTGCACGAGCAGGACGCGCTCGACGCCGTCGCCGGGCGCCGCACCGACGAGGTCGGCGACCCGGTCGAGCACGCCCGAGCCGATGACGACGTCGTACTCCCCGCCGACGCTGATCGTCGTCGGCGCGCCCGCGCCGCTCACGCCCGGGCCGCCTCGAGCAGCACGACGAGCTCGTCGACGATCGCGTCGGGGGCCTTGCCCGCAGTGTCGACGCGGACCGACGCGACGCGCTCGTAGGTGGGGCGGCGGTGGTTCATCATCGCCACCCACGACGCGCGCGGGTTGACGGCGAGCAGCGGTCGCGACCTGTCGAAGCCGATGCGCCGGCTCGCGTCGGCGATGGCGACGTCGAGGAACGCGACGACGTGGCCGCGGAGGGCCTCCTCGGTGAGCGGGTCCATGACCGCGCCGCCGCCGAGCGCCACGACGCCGGGCTCCGTGCCGAGCGAGCGGGCCACCTCGGCGCGCTCGAGGTCGCGGAAGGCCGCCTCGCCGTCGTCGACGAAGATGTCGGAGATGCTGCGCCCCTCGGC
>JAEWFB010000539.1 GCA_023389095.1 Actinomycetes bacterium | reverse complement strand
CGCCGAGGCCGACCGCCTGCGGGCCGCCGGGGCCGGCACGCGCGCGACCACGCCGGCGGCCGGACCGAGCAGCACCACGGTGAACGGGGCGGACGAGGTCCGCCGTGACACCGCTCTGTGAGCCTGCCGCACCTCGATCGTTCGTCGGACTCACCTGAATGCCCTCACTCCGTCGTCAGCGCGACCCCGAGGGGCGGATGTCGCTCGGGGACCACCTGCGTGAGCTGCGCAAGCGCGTCGTCATCTCCGGCGTGGCGATCATGGCCGGGGCCGTCGTCGGCTGGGTCAACTACGAGCGCGTCCTCGCCAAGCTGACCGAGCCCCTCTACGACCTCGCCAAGCGCCGTCAGGGCGTCGTGAACATCAACTTCACGACGATGACCGACGCGTTCAGCATCCAGCTCAACGTCTCGATCTTCGTGGGGCTGATCCTCGCCTCGCCGGTGTGGCTCTTCCAGATCTGGGGCTTCATCGTGCCCGGGCTGACGAAGAAGGAGAAGCGGGTCGCCCGCCTCTTCATCGTCGCGTCGGTGCCGTTGTTCCTTGCCGGGTGCACCCTCGCGTTCGTGTTCCTGCCGCACGCCGTCGACGTGCTGCTCGGGTTCACCCCGCCGGGGGCCTACAACCTCCAGCAGGCGACCGACTACCTCAACTTCGTCCTCAAGCTCGTGCTGGCCTTCGGGCTCGCGTTCCTGCTGCCGGTCTTCATGGTCGCGCTCAACCTCGCGCACGTGCTCTCTGCGGCCGCGATGCTGCGCGGGTGGCGTCCGATGGTCATGATCATCTTCGTCTTCGCCGCGGTCATGACCCCGACGCCCGACCCCTGGTCGATGCTGTTCCTCGCCCTGCCCATCGTCGGCCTCTACTTCGCCGCGATCGGGGTGTGCGCGATCCTCGACAAGCGCCGGGTCAAGACGGACCCGTCGTGGCTCGCCCTGCCCGACGACGAGGCGTCGACGCTCTGAGGCCTGCGCCCTGTAGCGTTCGGCTGTGCCCGACCGCGTCGCCCTCGTCGTCAACCCCACGTCCGGCAAGGGGGCCGGCGCAGCCCTCGGGGAGCGGACGCGCCGGTTGCTCCTCGCCGCTGGACACGAGCTCACCGACGTCTCGGGCGCCGACTACGCGCAGGCGCGGGCCCGAGGTTTGCAGGCCGTGGCGGACGGCGTCGACACGCTCGTCGTCGTCGGCGGCGACGGCATGGTCCACCTCGGGGTCAACCTGTGCGCCGCCTCCCCGACGCGCCTCGCGGTCGTGGCGGCGGGCACCGGCAACGACTTCGCCCGCAACCTCGGCCTGCCCGTGCGCGACCCGGCCGCCGCGGTCGACCTGCTGACGACCGGCTGCACCCGGCGCATCGACCTCGGCCGGGTCAGCCACGGCGTCGCGGGGGAGAAGTGGTTCGGCGGCGTGCTCGGGGCGGGCTTCGACGCCGTCGTCAACGAGCGTGCCCGGCGGATGCGCTGGCCACGTGGCCAGATGCGCTACAACCTGGCCGTGCTGCGCGAGCTGCCGGTCTTCCGGCCCATCCCGTACGTCATCGAGCTCGACGGGCAGCGGATCGAGACCCGCGCGATGCTGGTGGCCGTGGCCAACACGACCTCCTTCGGCGGGGGCATGAAGGTCTGCCCCGACGCCGACGTCGCCGACGGCCTGCTCGACGTCATGGTCGTTCACGCCCTGTCCATCCCGTCCTTCCTGCGCGTCTTCCCCAAGGTGTACTCGGGGGCGCACACCACCCACCCGGCCGTCGAGATCCATCGCGCCCGGCGAGTTCGCTTGGAGGCGAGCGGTATCCACTCACAAGCCGATGGCGAGGCATTCGCCGACCTGCCCGTGGAGGCCGAGGTGGTGCCGGGGGCCCTCGCGGTCGTCGTGCCCGCCGACCGTGGAGGGGAGGCGGCATGACGTTCCCGACGTGGCCGCAGCTGGCCGAGTTCACGGCCGGCCTGGACTTCCCCCTCGACGACTTCCAGACCGAGGCGTGCCGTGCCGTCGAGGAAGGACGCGGCGTGCTCGTGGCGGCCCCCACCGGCGCGGGCAAGACCGTCGTCGGTGAGTTCGCCGTTCACCTGGCCATCGCCACGGGCCGCAAGGCGTTCTACACGACACCGATCAAGGCACTGTCGAACCAGAAGTACGCCGACCTCGTGCGTCGGTACGGCGCCGACAAGGTCGGGCTGCTCACCGGTGACTCGTCGGTCAACGGCGAGGCGCCCGTCGTCGTCATGACGACCGAGGTGCTGCGCAACATGATGTACGCCGGCTCGGCCACGCTGCGCGGCCTCGGCTGGGTCGTCATGGACGAGGTGCACTACCTCGCCGACCGCTTCCGCGGGGCGGTCTGGGAGGAGGTCATCATCCACCTGCCGCCTGACGTCAGCGTCGTGTCGCTGTCGGCGACGGTGAGCAACGCCGAGGAGTTCGGGGCCTGGCTCGGCGAGGTCCGCGGCGACACCGCGGTCATCGTCTCCGAGCACCGGCCGGTGCCGCTGTGGCAGCACATGATGGTCGGCCAGACGCTCTTCGACCTCTTCGTCGAGGAGGAGGCGTCCGTGTCGGGGCCGACCCTCGAGGTGGGCGTCAACCCCGACCTCGTCCTCGCGATCCGGGGCACCGAGCAGCGAGGCGCCTGGGACAGCCACTGGGTCAGCAACCGGGGCGGCCGGAACAAGGGCCGCCCGGGTCG
>JAEWFB010000526.1 GCA_023389095.1 Actinomycetes bacterium | reverse complement strand
GGTGTCAGCAGCAACACGTCCTACATCGAATCGGCCTCCGGCGTCGAGGAGGGGGCGCGCACCGGCCTCGCGTCGGTCGTCACCGGCGTGCTGTTCCTGCTCGCGACCTTCCTCGCGCCGCTCTTCGCGGTCGTCCCGTCGGAGGCCGCGGCCCCGGCGCTCGTCATCGTCGGCTTCCTCATGATGAGCCAGGTCACGAACATCGACTGGACCGAGATGGAGATCGCCCTGCCGGCGTTCCTCACCATCGTGCTCATGCCGTTCACCTACAACATCACGGTGGGCATCGGCGCGGGCTTCATCGCCTGGGTCCTCGTCAAGATCGCCAAGGGGCATGCGCGCCAGGTGCACCCGCTGCTGTGGGTCGTCGTCGCGTTCTTCGTCCTGTACTTCATCAAGACGCCGCTGCAGAGCCTCTTCACCTGACCGACGCCTTCCGCCCGGCTCACCGAGAGCCCCCACCCGCACATCGGGTGGGGGCTCTCGCCGTGTCCGGGCGTGTCGGCGTCTGTCCGGTCCGTGGCGAGTTGGGAATAGTTAGCCGAGGTAATGAGTTAGGCTAAGCATCACCAGGAACAGAACTGTCGAAAGCACCCGTTTGCGTACCAAGACCCTCTCCCGCAGCGAGCTCGTCTCGCTCAGCAACGACATCCGCCTCGCGTGCATGCGGATCTCGCGCCGTGTCCGGTTCGAGTCCGACCGCGAGCTCCCGCCGCACCACTTCTCGGTGCTGTGCCGCCTCGAGGAGACGCATCGCACCAACAGCGAGCTCGCCGACATCGAGCGCGTGTCCGCTCCGAGCATGAAGCGCACGACCGGCGCGCTCGTCGAGCAGGGCTACGTGGCTCGCGCCGACGACCCCGAGGACGGCCGGCAGGTGATCCTGTCGCTGACCCCCGAGGGCCGCAAGGCGCTGCGGCGCATCCGCCGGCACCGCGACGAGTGGATGCTCGAGCGGTTCGAGACCCTCACCGACGACGAGAGGGACCTCCTGCAGCGCGCGGCAGCCGTGCTGGCGAAGGTGGCGTCCAAGTGAGCCCCACCTTCCACTCCCTCAGCATCCGCAACTACCGCGTCTACGCCTCCGGCGCCATCGTCTCGAACGTCGGCACGTGGATGGGCCGCGTGGCCCAGGACTGGCTCGTGCTCACCGTCCTGACCGACCACTCGGCCACCTCGCTCGGCATCGTCACCGGCCTGCAGTTCCTGCCGTTCATGCTCCTCGCGCCGTTCGCGGGCATGCTCGTGGACCGGCTGCCCAAGCGTCGCCTGCTCTTCGGCACCCAGACGGCCCTGCTCGTCACGGCGCTGCTGCTCGCGGTGCTCACCGCCACCGGCGTCGTCCAGCTGTGGCACGTCTACCTCCTCGCGCTCCTGCAGGGCGTGGCCACCGCGGTGGACAACCCGGCCCGCCAGACCTTCGTGTCCGAGATGGTCGACCGCGACCACCTGTCCAACGCCGTTGCGCTCAACAGTGCCTCGTTCAACCTCGGCCGGCTCATCGGCCCGGCCGTCGCCGGTGTCGTCATCGCTGCCTTCGGCATCTCGCCGGCCCTGTTCGTCAACGCGGCGACGTTCGTCTTCGTCCTCGCCGCGCTGGTGCGGATGAACCCGGCCGAGCTGACGCCCTCGCCCCTGGCCCGCGGCAAGGGCCAGATCCGCGAGGGGGTGCGCTACGTGCGCGGCCGCCCCGACATCGTCCTCGTCATGATCCTCGTCTTCGTCCTCGGCACGTTCGGCATGAACTTCCAGGTGACGATGGCCCTCATGGCCACGAAGGTCTTCGACAAGGGCCCGGGGGAGTACGGCCTGCTCGGCTCGATCATGGCCGTCGGGTCGCTGACGGCGGCGCTGCTCTCGGCCCGCCGGGCCCGGCCGCGCCTGCGCATCCTGCTCCTGGCCCTCGTCGGCTTCACCATCTCCACCGCGCTGCTCGCCACCGCGCCGACGTACCTGCTCTTCGGCCTGTACCTCGTGCCCACCGGCCTGTCAGCGCTCACCGCCCTGACGACCGCCAACGCGATGGTCCAGATGAGCGTCGACCCCGTGATGCGGGGCCGCGTCATGGCCCTCTACATGGCGATCTTCATGGGCGGCACCCCCATCGGCGCCCCGATGATCGGCTGGATCGGCGACGTCTGGGGTCCCCGCTGGACCATCGGCATCGGCACCATCGCCGTGGGCCTGTCGCTGGGGGCGGTGGCCCTGTGGTTCGCGCGTCGGCAGAATGTCGCGGTGACCTTCCAGACGCAGTCCCGGCCCCGCTTCCGGATCCAGCTCGCCTCGGCGTCTCCGTCGGAGATCCCGACGGCGCCCGAGGTGATGAGGTGACGCGGTGAACTTCAAGTTCCGGCACCGCATCACGGTCGCGGCGCTCGTGCTGTTCATCGTCATCGCCGTCGTCGCGGCGGTCGTCAAGCACTGACCCCAGGGCCCGACGCGGCACGACCCGACGCCCCGACGCGGGAGTGACTTTCACGCCCGACGCGACCCGACGCCGATGCGGGTTTGACGCCGGACGCGACCCCGTCTCGACGCGACGGAAGCGGCCGCCCGGATGGCGGCCGCTTCCGTGTGAGGGGTGTCCTCGGCCTCAGCCGAGGAGCCCTCCGCTCGGGCACGTGACGACCTTCTCGTCGAGCAGGCACACGACCTTGGTCGTGAGCGGGTCGATCACGCGCACCAGGCCCGTCGGGTCGCCGGGGAGGAGGGGCAGGTGCGGCAGCGCGAGCAGGCGCACGATCTCGGCGGGGAGGGTCGGGACGGGCACGACCGGCACCGAGGGGAGCGCGGGCAGCGGCACCGTCGGCGTCGGGAGGGGGAGACCCGGCACGCGGGGGACCGGCACGGTGATCCCCGGCCGCGGCGCCTTCGACGGCGAGGGCTTCGGAGCCGGCGTGGGCGAGCCCGAGGGCTTCGGGGCCGGCTTCGAGGGCGACGGCTTCGCCGAGGAGCCCGGTGTGGGGCGGGCCCCCGGCGAAGCCGTCGGCTGGTGGGCCGACGGGCCGGCGTAGGCGAACCCGGAACCGTCCGGGGTGGCCGTGCCGGTGCCCGCGGCGGGACGCGCGGCCGGCAGCGAGCCGACGGGCACGACCGAGACGCCGCGGCGGTACGCGTCGGCGATGGACAGCACGCTGCGCACGTAGCTGTCGGAGTGGTTGTAGCGGAAGACGGCGTCGTAGGCGGCCTTCGGGTCGCGCAGGTTCGCGTGGCCGGAGCACAGCATCGCGCCGGCGGCCGTGACGGCGTCGGTGAGGTTCTGCGGGTCGGCGACGCCGTCACCGTTGCCGTCGCGGCCCATCGAGGACCACGACGTCGGGATGAACTGCATCGGGCCTACGGCCCGGTCGTAGACGGGGTCGTGGTCGAGGCGGCCGCCGTCGGTGTCGGTGATGCGGCTCGTGCCGCGGCTGCCGTCGAGAGCGATGCCGATGATGCCGGGGCGTGCCACGCCGGACGCGTCGAGCCGGTTGCCGCCGAACTGCGCGTGGTTGCTCTCGACGCGGCCGATGGCCCCGAGCAGGGCCCAGTCGACGCCGCACGACGGGTCGACCGAGTCGAGGAGCCCGGCCGCGTGCTGGTAGGCGGACAGGGCCAGAGCCGGGATGCCGTTGGCGTCGAGGCGGACCGGCATGAGACCGGCCAGGGCGTGCACGGCCTCCTGGGCGGGGCTCGGGACCGCGACGCTGGCGTAGTCGGAGGTGTAGGTGTCGTAGACCGGCGGTAGCTGCATCGGGGCCGGGGCGGGGCCGGCGTCGGGGTAGTCGGGGCCCGCGGACTGCGTCACGGCCTGGTCGGGCACGGTGAGCGCGGTGGGCGTCGGGTCGGCCCCGGAACGGGCGGCCACGGCGATGCCGGTGGCGGCGAGCGCGATGACGGGCAGCGCCGCGGCGACGCGTCGGCTGACGCGACCGGCTCGGACGATGCGGACCATGGTGACTCCTCGATGACAGCCGCCTCCATTGGCGGTTGCAGGGGTCAACGACTCGGGAGGCGGAAGGTCACGCGTCGTGGTATCCGCCGTCTCGGGAAGGGTCAGCGCAGCGCGGACACCACGTGGTCGATGGCCTTCGTGAGCGTCGAGACGTCGTCCGGCTCGACGGCCGGGAACATCGCGACCCGCAGCTGGTTGCGACCCAGCTTGCGGTACGGCTCGACGTCGACGATGCCGTTGGCGCGCAGCACCGTGGCCACCGCGGCGGCGTCGACCGACGCGTCGAAGTCGATGGTGCCGACGACCTGCGAGCGCGCGGCCGGGTCGGCGACGTAGGGCGTCGTGTACCCCGTCTGCTGGGCCCACGTGTAGAGGCGGCTGCTCGAGTCCTTCGTCCGGGCCGACGCCCAGTCGAGGCCGCCGTTGCCGTTGAGCCACCGGAGCTGGCTGTTCAGCATGGCCAGGGTCGCCAGGCCCGGGGTGTTGTACGTCTGGTTCTTCAGCGAGTTGTCGACGGCGGTCGGCAGGCTGAAGAAGTCGGGCACCCAGCGGCCCGATGCGGCGACCTCCTCGACGCGGGCGAGCGCGGCGGGGGAGAACAGCGCGAGCCACAGGCCGCCGTCGGAGGCGAAGCACTTCTGCGGCGCGAAGTAGTAGACGTCGGCCTGGCTGACGTCGACTGGCAGGCCCCCGGCGCCGGAGGTCGCGTCGACGAGCACGAGCGCGTCGGGGTCGGCGCCCTCGACGCGCTGCACCGGGGCCATGACGCCGGTCGAGGTCTCGTTGTGCGGCCAGGCGTAGACGTCGACGCCGGCCTCGGCGCGCGGCGTCGCGAGGGTGCCCGGCTGGGCCGTCACGACCGTCGGCTCGCCGAGGAACGGGGCGGCGGCGGTGACGGCCGCGAACTTGCTCGAGAACTCGCCGAACGCGAGGTGCTGGGCGCGGTCGCGGACCAGGCCGAAGGCGGCGATGTCCCAGAACGCCGTCGAGCCGCCGTTGCCGAGGACGACCTCGTAGCCCTCCGGCACCGAGAAGAGGTCGCGCAGCCCCTGGCGCACCTCACCGACGAGGTTCTTGACGGGGGCCTGGCGGTGCGACGTGCCGAGGACGGTGCCGGCGATCGAGGCGAGGTACTCGACCTGCTCCGCGCGGACCTTCGACGGGCCCGACCCGAAGCGTCCGTCGCTCGGCCGGAGGTCGGCGGGCAGCGTGATGGTCGGGGTCACGGCGGGTGCTTCGGTCACGTTTGCTCACCTCGGACGGAGGCCACCACTGGACGCGTGTGGCACGGGTGTTTCGGCAGGTGTGACGCCGGTGTCACCCGCCACATTGAACAGCAGGTGCCCGAGTGCTGGACACCGCTGCTCGGTGTGTGGACGTCCGCGCCGTCGGACGACCGTTGCTGCCGGTGCGGCTCCGACACGCCCGGCAACACGCCGCGCGCCCGGCCGCCGGCGCACCAACGGTCGTCCGGCGGCGGACGTCAGCTGCCGACCTGGGGCGTCCAGCCGGCGACGTCCTCGGGACGACGGGGGCCCTCGCCGATGTAGCGCGACGACGGGCGGATCAGGCGTCCGGTCTGCTTCTGCTCGAGGATGTGCGCCGACCAGCCCGCGGTGCGTGCACACGTGAACATCGGGGTGAACATCTCCGGCGGCACCTCGGCGAAGTCGAGGATCACCGCGGCCCAGAACTCGACGTTGGTGGCGAGCACGCGGTCGGGACGCCGGGCCTGCAGCTCCTCGAGCGCCGCCTTCTCCAAAGCAGCGGCCACCTCGTAGCGCGGCGCTCCGAGGCGCTCGCACGCGGCGCGCAGCACGCGGGCGCGCGGGTCCTCGGCCCGGTAGACGCGGTGGCCGAATCCCATGAGGCGCTCCCCGCGGTCGAGGACGCCCTTGACGTACGCCGAGGCGTCGCCCTGCTCCTCGACGCCGTCCAGCATGTGGAGCACGCGGGACGGGGCTCCGCCGTGGAGCGGCCCCGACATCGCGCCGACCGCGCCCGAGAGCGCGGCGGCGACGTCGGCGCCGGTCGAGGTGATGACGCGTGCCGTGAACGTCGAGGCGTTCATGCCGTGCTCGGCGGCCGACACCCAGTAGGCGTCGACGGCCTCGACGTGCTTCGGGTCGGGCTCGCCGCGCCAGCGGATCATGAACCGCTCGGTGATTGAGCCGCCCTTGTCGACCTCGCGCTGCGGCACCATCGGCCGGCCGAGGCCGCGCGCCGACTGCCCGACAAAGGACAGGGCCATGACGGCGGCGCGGGCCAGGTTGTCGCGCACCTCGTCGGCGTCGATGTCGAGGGTGGGGCGGAAACCCCAGACCGGCGCGAGCATCGCGAGGGCGGACTGGACGTCGACGCGGACGTCGCCGGTGTGGACCGGCAGGGGATAGGGCTCGGCGGGCGGCAGGCCCGGGTCGAACTCGTTGTCGACGAGCAGTCCCCAGACGTGCCCGAAGTCGACGCGGCCGACGAGGTCGTTGATGTCGACGCCG
>JAEWFB010000577.1 GCA_023389095.1 Actinomycetes bacterium | reverse complement strand
GGGGGCGCTGGGGGGCTGCGCCACGCCCACGTCGAACGGGTGCTGCGACGCCGCGCGGTAGGTCCACGCGTCGGGACCCGGTGCGGGGGTGCCGGGCCGGAGGCCGACCTGTCCGAGGGACTGGGGGCGAAGGGTCGTGCGGTTCCTGGTCATCGGTCGGGCTCCTTCCCGGCGATCGTGACGGTGGGCTGGGTCGTGGTCAGGTCGGCGGTGACGAGCGCCTCCCGCGCGAAGTGCAGCTGCACGCGCGTGGGCACGTACGGCTGCCAGCGCAGCGGCATCCCGGCCTCCTCGGGCGTCCGGTCGCCCTTGCGGGCGTTGCACGGCTCGCAGGCGCCCACGGCGTTGGCCCACGAGGTCGCCCCGCCGCGCGAGCGCGGCTGCACGTGGTCCATCGTCGAGGCGGTGTACCGACCGCAGTACGCGCACCGACCGCGGTCGCGCAGCAGCACCCCCTCGCGGGAGTAGGTCGCCCGCGTCCGGCTGTAGAGCCACTTCTGCTCGACGTAGCGCACGAGCCGCACGACGAGCGGCACCTGGTACGGACCGAAGTGCTTGGTGTCGTGCACCGAGACAGGCGTGGCGACACCGCGCCAGATCATCGCGATCGCGTGCCGGACCGTGACGCGGTGCAGCAGCGTCTCGTCGGCGTTCCACACCTCGACCTGGGTCATGGCGGCCTGCTCCTTCCATCTCGTGCGCGGTGCGCTGGTGGGTGCCGGGGACATGCGAAGAGCCGCCGACCGGAACATCCGGTGGGCGGCTCGGTGGGCGGGAGCGGTCAGGCTCGACGCACGTCGGCGAGGACGCGAAGAGGATGCTCGAGGGTGGCCGGTGGGCCGTCGATGGGGCGTTCGCCCGCGCACGGGTAGGACGCGTCGACGCGGCACCCGCGTGGCTTCGCGGTGCAGCTCAGGCCCGTGGCCATGCCGGTCCTCCGTCCTCTGGTGGTGCCGCTGGTGCGGGTGGTCGTGGTGGTCGTGGTGGTCGCGTCCCGGTGACGCGTCATGGTCGGGCGCCGCCGTGCGGCGCCCGATCGATGATGACACCCGGGCGCCGCCGAGGCCCAGTGGTTTTCCGACGCCCAGCCCTCGTCGCCCCGAGCGGACGGGGCGACGGACGCGAGGAGGGCCCGGGAGCACGAACCGCCCGGGCCCTCCTCGTCCCGCCGGCGCCACGCTGGAGGCCGGGGCCGACGAGAGGTCTGTGTCAGCCGACCTTGTGCAGCCAGCGCACGGGTGCGCCGTCGCCGGCCCAGCGGAACGGCTCGAGCTCCTCGTCCCACGGCACGCCGAGCAGGAGGTCGATCTCGTCCTGGAGCGCCTCGACGTCACCCCGGGTGCGCAGGATCGCCTCGCGAAGCCGGTCCTCCTGGACGACGGCGTCGCCCGAGACGGAGGTCATCGCGTGGTGGATGCCGAGGCGCGGCGTGTAGGACCACCGCGCGCCGTCGCAGCCGACCGAGGCGTCCTCGGTGACCTCGTAGCGCAGGCCGTCCCAGCCGCGCAGGGCGCTGGCGAGCTCGGCACCGGTGCCCGCGGGCGCCGTCCACGACAGCTCGGTGCGCACCATCCGCGGCGCAGCCGGCTGGGCGATCCAGTCGATTGCGACGCGCTGGTCGAGCACCGCCTCGATGGCCCACTGGACGTGCGGGCACAGCGGCGCAGGGGCACCGTGGATGAACACGACACCTCGGGTGACCGTTCGTGGCATGACAGACATCCGAACCTCCTCCAGTTGCAGGGACGTCTTCCCCAACGCCTGCCACCTGGGAGCCGGAACCATCGTGCGGTCGTGCTCAGTGTCCGATATGTCTGATGTGGTCGTGCTCAGGTGCCCCGACTCGGAGCACCCGGCCCCCATTGTGCCCCACGAGGCACACGGGCACCAGCACTTCTTGGAAACGGGACGAACCGGACCCTGTGTCGTCCGCGGTCCGTCCGGATCGGCGGAACCGCCGAGAACAGATCAGGAGCCGGACGAGCCTTCGGCCGGGGTGCCCGGGAAGAGCACGACGTCGTCGCCGGTGACCTCGACGCGGTGCGTGGCGACCGGACGCGTCGCCGGCAGGCACATCGGCCGGCCGTCGGCCAGGCAGAACCGCGTCGCGTGCAGCGGGCACTCGACCTCCCCCGCCTCGATCCAGCCGTCGGCGAGCGAGGCGTCCTCGTGGGAGCACGTGTCATCGAGGGCGTAGTACGTCCCGTCGTCGTCGCGGAACAGCGAGATCGGCTCGTCGGTGCCGGTCAGGTCGGTCGGCAGGACGAGGGCCTCGCCCGGCTCGACGTCGTCGACCGCCGCCACGCGGATGCCGTCACCCATGCCTGCTCGCTCCTCGCCGTCCCGATCGCGGACCGGGCGCCGTCGACGCCCGGGCAGGACGGGTCGCGCCCGTCCCGCGAGCGAGCCTAGAGGGTCGGCAGGCTGCGACCGGCACGGCCCCGGACTGCGACTGCCTCGACGACAGGACGGCACCGTTGCGGCCCCGGTGGCGGCTCCGGGCCGACGACGACCAACCGGAGACCGGAGTCGGCCGTCCCGGTCGCTAGACTCCGTGCCGACCCGGGCCCGTCGGCGCGTGCTGCCACCGGCCGGGTCCCGGGGCAGTAGCTCAGCCGGTCAGAGCAGCGGACTCATAATCCGTCGGTCCAGGGTTCAAGCCCCTGCTGCCCCACCACCGGCATCTCCCCGGACGGGGAGGTGGGCGTGGCGGAGCAGCGGTGCGCGGGCGGCCTCGGGCGCTCAGATGGTCCGGGGTGCGCGGAGCCGGGCGACGAGAGCCCAGATGATGGCGACGTCGAGGGCGATGATGACGATCGCCCAGACGGGGTAGTACGGCAGCCACATGAACTGCGAGATGGCCGACAGGATCGCGACGATCACGCCGACGACGAACGACCAGGCCTGCCCCACGATCATGGCGACGCCCAGTCCGATGGCGAGCAGGCCCAGGACCAGGTGGATCCAGCCCCAGGTCGTCGAGTCGAACTTGTAGATGTAGCTGCCCGTCACGACGAAACGCTGGTCGTTGATGATGGCGGCGAGGCCCTGCAGGGCCTGGAAGATGCCGACCATCACCAGCAACGAGGCGCCCGCCAACGTGAAGCCCTCCGCCCACGCCATCTTGGTCGATGAAGGTTGACTCGCCATCGATCCCTCCCCTTCCGTGTCACCGGCACGGCATGTCGACATGCCCGTCCTTCGACGCTAGCCGCGCGCGTCTGGCCGCCACTCATCCTTCCGGGGTGAAATGCCGGTCAGCGACCGGTCGCGGCGATGTACACGGCGGGGTTGCCGTTCGGGTTGAGCAGGACGGCCGGTGCGAGGCACCGGTGCGGGAGCGTCACGGTCGCCTGGACCACCGCATCCCCCGCCGTGGAGAACGGCACGGTCGCCGTCGGCGCCAGGGCCACCCCGTTGCACGTCACCGTGGCCGACAGGCGCGGCACCGGGTTGGTCCCCGTCGTGGGGATGACGAGGCCCTCGACCTCGACGCGCAGATCACCGTTGGCACGCAGCCGCGCCGTCCCACCCGCGATCACCCAGGGTGCGCCTCCACGGGTGAGCCCGAAGAGGGGTGGGTCCGAGAGCTGGCTGCCTTGCAGCGGCGCACGGAGGATGTCGCTCCGTGGGAGCCCGCCGCTGTCAGCGGAGGCGCTCGCGCCGGCGGCGAGAACGCCGACCCCCAGCAGGAGGCCGGCGACGACGGACGCGGTACGGGAGATTCGGTACATGTGACACTCCTGCCTGGCTCGGTGGGGACTCGTTCCCCCCATCGAGGACGACAGGTCCTCAGCGCCCGTTCATCCCAGCCGGGCCGTCCGAGTGGACGTTTCGTGACACCAGCCACACGCGTCCCACGGGTCACCTCTTCATGTGGACTTCTGCCAGAACGGCCCCTTGTCCGGCGTGTCCACCTATGGTGGTCGAGATCGAGACCACCGGCTGCGGGGGGCGCCACCGGTGGTTAGGGTCGAGGCGTGGCCACATGCGCGCCAGACGAACTCAGCCTCGAGGGGGGTGGCCTTAAGGTGCAGGACGAGACACGACGGAGTGGACCGCGAGTCCTGACGGTGCGCATGAGCGGGCGGTTCGTGCCGTTCGCCGCATCGACAGTGGTCTTCGCGCTCCTCCCTTTCCTCAGTGCCAGCGCGCCCGACGACGGTGCGCGTGCTGCGGTGGTGCTGGCGGCGGGTGACCGCGCCGCCGTGGACACCGCCGTCGACGGTGTCCAGAGCGCACGCGACGCGCTCGCCGGCACCGACAGCACGGCGGCAGCCATCGCGGCGGCAGCGCTCGGTGGCGGCCTCGACTCGACCGGCATGGCCGTGTCCAGCGCGCTCGGCGGAGGGCTGGCCTTCCCGGAGATCGGGCTGACCCCGCTCGCCGCCATGGCCGTCGCCGCGCCGGTGGTCGCCGGCATGCCCGGCTTCATCCACCCGGTGCCCGGGATCGAGGTGTCCGGCTTCGGGCCGCGGATGCACCCGTTCCTGCACCGGATGATGTTCCACACCGGGATCGACCTGGAGGCCGCCTGCGGTACCCCGATCCGAGCGGCCGCGGCGGGCAAGGTCGTCTACGCGGCCGTGTCGCCCTCGTGGGGCCTGCGCACGATCATCCAGCACACCCCGACGCTCAAGACGGCCTACGGACACCAGTCGAAGTTCCTCGTCAAGCAGGGTGACGTCGTCCAGCAGGGTCAGATCATCGGCCTCGTCGGCACGACCGGCTGGTCGACCGGCTGCCACCTGCACTTCGACGTCATCGTCAACGACCACTACGTGGACCCGGCGCCCTACCTCGGCTTCCCGGCCTCGACCTCCGCACCCTCGACGTACGGCACGGTGCCCAACTACTTCCCGGGCGGTGGCACCGTGATGGCCTCGGCGCCGCAGACGGTCCCGGACGGCGACGTGCCGTTCTCGGACGTCGACCCGGCGTCGGCCGCCGGCACGCCCGTGACCAGTCAGCCGAAGCCGACCGCCCCGAAGCCGACGACGAAGCCGACGACGAACACGCCGCCGCCGACCGGCACCCCCGTGCCGACCACGACGCCGCCGACCACCACGC
>JAEWFB010000497.1 GCA_023389095.1 Actinomycetes bacterium | reverse complement strand
GGTGGAGGCCGAGCTGCGGTCGCTGCACCGCCAGTCGTTCCGGCCGCTGCGGCCGCCGGCACCGGCGCCGCGTGCGGTGCTCACCGAGGCCGACGAGGAGACGATCCGGCGGCGCGCGCTCGACGTCGAGAGCGCCACCGAGCCGGACCTGCCCCGGGAGGAGCTCGAGCGCCGTCTCGAGGTCGCCGGCGAGCGTGCCGCGGAGATCCTGCGGGCCACCCGCATCGCGCGCTGGGTGCTCTCGGACCGGCGCCGGGCCATCGCCGACGGTGCCTGGCGGCTCCTGCGCGAGCACGACCCGGCCACCGTGGTCGCCGTCGTCGACGAGGCGATGCGCCTGTCCGGCAGCGACGTCACGTGCCTCGACGCCGGTCACGACCCCGTCACCGGCCGGGCGTACGTCACGGTCCTCGTGCGGTTCCCGCCGCCCGTGGTCGTCGCCGACGAGGTCGTGGACCGGAGCGTGGCCGGGCGGCAGCCGTGGCGCCCCCGGACCGCGCGGGAGCGCAACCTGGCCTACGCCCTGGGACTGGCGTCGGCGGTGCTGGCGGCCGTCAAGCAGGTCGACACCGTCGCCGTCGCCAGCGACGTCGTGCACGTCGTCGTCGTGCGCCCGACGCCCAACGGGCGGTCCGTCGAGCCGATCTACGTCGGCACGCTCGACCGCGAGGACGCCTCGCTGCGCCACCCCGACGCCGACCCGATGCCGTTCGTGCTCGCCTCGGCGGTGCCGGCCGGCTTCCGGGTCGACGGCCCCGATCGCGAGGTCGTGGCCCTCGAGCGGTCGGTGGACCCGGACGGGTCGCTGACCGAGATCGTCGACGCGTGTCGCGCCGCCCTGGCCGAGGCTGCGGCCGGACGCGTGGTCGGGGCGTCGGCGGCCGAGCCGGGCTGACGCGCGGCCCGGTTCCGGCGAAGCCCGACGCTCAGCCCCTGCGCTCGCGGGCGGGTGCGGCGTCGCCGGAGGCGGTAAGCCGCAGGCGCATCATCGCCCGGGCGCCGGGCCGTCGACGTTGACCGTCGGGGTGCCGGAGCCGCAGCGCACGATGACGGCTCGCGACGTCGCGTCGCCCGGGTTGGACTCGCGGTGCACGGCGCCCGCGGGCACCCGGAGGAAGTCGCCGGGGCCGGCCTCGACGACGTCACGGCCGTCCGGGCCGGACTCGAGGCGCATCCGGCCGGAGACGATGTAGAGCGTCGTGTCGTGGTCACCGTGGTGGTGCCAGCCGGACGTCGTGCCGGCCTCGGTGTCGACGGTGCCGGACCACATCGTCTCGGTGTGCAGCGCGACCTGCCGCGCCATCCCCGGCGTGGGGTCGGCCGGCGTCAGCTCGTCGCCGCCGACCCGGGTGCACGGGGTCGCCGGGTCGTGCTCGTTCCCGCCGTCCCCGACGCCAACACCGGGCGCGTCGTCCGGGCTGTGGGCGGGGCTGTGGGCGGGGGTGGGGGCGGGAGTGTTGCCGGGGGTGCTGCCGGGGGCGTCGCTCATCCACCCATGAAACCCGACGCCGGCGTGCCGCTCCACCGCTCCGGGCCGTTCCCGGGCTCCGCGGCTCGCGGGCTGGGGTCGACGCCCACGCCCTCTGCATTGCTCCACCGGGCAAGCCAGTGGACCGGGTTCCGGTCCCCGCGCGCGCCGGTTCGCCCCGGCCCGCCTGACGGAGCAGTGCAGAGCGAGGCAGGCGACCACGGCGACGCGCGTCGGTACCGACTCCGCGGGCTGCCCTGCGCGTCTAGCCTCGAGGGTGGGCGTCGATGGTGGGTGCCGATGGTGGGTCTCGATGCCGGGTTCGGATGGTGGGTGTCGATGCCAGGGCCGTACGGGAGGTGCCGTGCCCCAGGGACAGGAGAGCAGCGAGCACGTCGGGCGCGTCGCCGTCGTGGGTGCGAGCATGGCCGGGCTCCTCACGGCACGCGCGCTCGCCGGCCACGTCGCGCAGGTCGTCGTGCTCGAGCGCGAGCGGCTCCCGGAGCAGGTGCGCCCGCGCGGTCGCGTGCCCCAGGGACGCCACCTGCACCTGCTCCTGTCGCCGGGCCTCGACCTGCTGCGCGACTGGTTCCCCGGCATCGAGGAGGAGCTCGTCGCACGCGGAGCCGTGCCGACCGACGGCCGGCACGCCTACGTGCACCAGGGCGGGGCCTACCGCGCGCGGGGCGACTGGGGCCGACCGCTCCTCAGCCTGACGCGTCCGCTCCTGGAGAGCGTCGTGCGGGCCCGGGTCACGGCACTGCCGAACGTCACCCTCGAGTCGGGGGTGCGGGTGGAGCGGGTGCGCCTGTCCGAGGGAGCGCCGGTGCGGGTGACGGGAGTCGTCGTCGACGGGACCGACCTCCCGACCGACCTCCCGACCGACCTCCCGACCGATCTCACGGCCGACCTCGTCGTCGACTGCTCGGGCCGCAGCTCGTCCATCGCGCACGACCTCGCCGAGGCCGGCGTCGTGGCCCCGCCGGTGACGCGGGTCGGCATCGACGTCGCGTACGCGTCGCGCCTGCTGCGCCGCGGCCCCGACGACTTCGAGGGCCGGTTCCTCATGTGCCAGGACAACCCGGGCTCGTTCCGCGCGGGGGTGGTGATGCCCGTCGAGGGCGACCGGTGGCAGGTGACGCTCGCCGGCGTCCACGGGGACTCGCCCGGCTCGACCGACGCCTCGATGCGGGCGTTCGCGCGCGGCCTCCCGTCGCCGGTGGTGGCCGAGCTGCTCGAGCGGTGCGAGCCGGTCGGCGACGTCGAGACCTACCGGTTCCCGTCCAGCCAGCGCCGCCACCACGAGAAGGTGCACGACCCGGTGCCGGGCCTGGTCAGCCTCGGTGACGCGGCGTGCAGCTTCGACCCCGTCTACGGGCAGGGCATGACGTCGGCGGCCCTGCAGGCAGACGCGCTCGCCCGCGTCGTGGCCGACGTGACCGCCCGTTCCGACGTCGCCGGTCTGAGGTCTCGCGACGTGCCGAGACGCTTCTACCGCCGAGCGGCCCGCGTCGTCGACGGCCCCTGGCGGATCGCGGTGGGCGGTGACTTCGGGCACCCGGCCACGACCGGACCGCGCCCACCCGGCTCGGCCGCGCTCAACGCCTACGTGGGACGCGTCGTCCGCGCGAGCCACTCCTCCGTCGAGGTCGCGCGAGCCTTCAACCGCGTCATCCAGCTCGCCGACCCGCCGACCGCGCTGGTCCGGCCGGCCCTCCTCGCGCGGGTCGTGCGCTACGCCGGGCGGTCCCCGGTGGCCACCGGGACCCCGATCGTGCACCCACGCGTCGGGCCGCCGTCTCGCTGAGCGAGCCTCGGGCCCGCCGGACGTTGCGCCGCCCCACGGAGCACGGAATACCGTGGTCTGCGGCCCCTTCCCAGAACGCAACCGCCGTCTCGTCGACACTCCCGGACGGCACGCACTCCCATCAGCAGTCCTGTCAGAACTCCTGCCACCACTCCTGCCGCCACTCCTGCCACCACTCCCTCCACCACTCCGTCAGCAAGGACCACGAGGACCATGAGGACCGACCACTTCATCCGATTCGAACGCGTCGACTCGGTCGAGCAGGGCGAGCGCGGCCTGCGGGCCCACCTGCACGGCGAGACCTTCCTCGTCGAGGCGGTGCGCGACGACGTCGTCCGGCTGCGGATGAGCCGCGGCGGGGCCCTCGACGAGAAGCCGACGTTCGCGGTGTGCATCGACCCGCTGGCCGACCCCCTCGCCCAGGACGTCGGGTGGTCGGTCGAGGAGGGGGCGGATGCGTGGCGGCTGCGCACCGCCGACCTCGTCGTCACGCTGTGGCTCGACCCGTTCCGCGTCGACGTCCACCGCACCGACGGCTCGCCCGTCATCGAGTCGGCGCCCGACGCGTCCGGCCGGTACTGGACGTACGCCACCCTGAACGACGCGTGGGCGACCCGCCGCCGCATCGGCCGCGACGACGCGGTCTACGGCCTGGGGGAGAAGGGCGGCCGGCTCAACCGACGCGGGCGCGACTTCACGCTGTGGAACACCGACGTGCTCAACGAGCACCAGACCGCCGAGTTCCGGGCCGGCCTGGCCGCCGACGACCCGCGCGCGGACATGACGAGCGTCGAGTTCGACCCCTACTACGTGTCGATCCCGTTCTTCCACCACCGCTCGGCCGAGTCCGGCGCCGTCGCAGGCTCGTTCGTCGACAACGGCTACCGCGGCCACTACGCGTTCAGCGCCGAGGACGAGTACCGCGTCTCCTTCCACGGCGGCCAGTGGACCGAGTACGTGTTCGCCGGGCCGGCCATGGCGACCGTCATCGAGCGGTACACGTGGCTCACCGGACGCGCGGCGCTGCCGCCGCTGTGGGCGCTCGGCTACCACCAGTGCCGCTGGCACGCCTACACCCAGGACGACGTCGAGCGGATGGCGCAGCGCTACCGCGACGACGAGTTCCCCTGCGACGCACTGTGGCTCGACATCGACTACATGGACGCCTACCGCGTCTTCACGTGGGACGAGTCGCGCTTCCCCGACCCCGACGGGATGCTGAAGACCCTGTCCGACCAGGGAATGCGCACCATCACCATCGTCGACCCGGGCGTCAAGCGCGACCCCGGCTACGCGGTCTACGACGACGGCCTCGCCCAGGACGTCTTCTGCCGCACGGAGGGTGGCGACACCTACATCGGGCAGGTCTGGCCCGGCGACACGGCGTTCCCCGACTTCGCCACCGAGGAGGCGCGCGCCTGGTGGGGCGAGCTCAACGCCCGCCACGTGGCGTCGGGGCTCGCCGGCATCTGGAACGACATGAACGAGCCGGCGACCGGCGAGATCCCTTCTCGCGAGATGCTCTTCGAGAAGGGACGGTCGTCGCACGAGCGGTTCCACAACCAGTACGCGCTGCTCATGGCGATGGGCACCCTCGAGGGCCTGCGCAAGGTGCGGCCCGAGGCGCGCACCTTCATCCTGTCGCGGGCCGGGTTCGCCGGCATCCAGCGCTACGCCGCCAACTGGATGGGCGACAACCAGGCGCGCTGGGACCACCTCTGGGTCAGCATGCCGATGGCGTGCGGCTTCGGCCTGTCCGGCCAGCCGTTCGTCGGGGCCGACATCGGCGGGTTCCAGGGTGACACCCACACCGAGCTGTTCCTGCGCTGGATGCAGGTGGGGACACTGACTCCGTTCTGCCGCAACCATTCCGAGGTCGGGCGCATCGAGCAGTACCCGTGGTCGTTCGGCGACGAGGTGCACGCCCTGGCGCGCGAGGCGGTCCGGCTGCGCTACCGCCTCCTGCCGTACATCTACTCCGCGTTCGTGCGCGCGTCGCAGACCGGCGAGCCGGTGCAGCGCCCGCTCGTCCTCGACCACCAGGACGACCCCGCCGTCGTCGACCTCGACGACCAGTACCTCTTCGGCCGCGACCTGCTCGTCGCGCCCGTCTACGAGGCCGGCGTCACCTCCCGCACCGTGTACCTGCCCGAGGGGCACTGGTACGACTGGCACACCGGCGAGGTCCACGAGGGGCGCCGGACGATCACCGTCGACGCGCCGCTCGAGCGGATCCCGCTCTTCGCCCGCGCGGGCGCGGCGATCCCGATGTGGGAGCAGGCTCCGGCCTCGACCGACGGCCACGCCCCCGAGACGATCGAGCTGCACGTCTTCGAGCCGGTCGCCGACGGCCGCTGGGAGTCGACGCTCGTCGAGGACGACGGCCTCACCTCCGGCGACGACGTGGCCCAGCTCGTCACGACGGTCACGGTGACCCGGACCGGCGGCGAGACGACCGTGGCCCACGACACCACGGGCGAGGCGTACGCAGGGCACCGCCGGACGTCGTTCCGCGAGGTCCGCCACGCCGCATCGTGACGGCGTCGTGACGGCGTCCTGACCGGGTGAGGGCCGCGTCCTGGCCCGGTGAGGACCGCGTCCTGAGGGGCGTCTCCCGCCGGCCGCGCCGTTGTGCGTGGTCCGGCGGAGGGTAAGGATTCGAGCATGGCCGACGACGCGAAGTCCTCGGGTGGCAAGAACGGTGGCGAGAGCCTCGTCACCGTCATCGTCGCCCTCGCGGCGAACACCCTCATCGCCATCGCCAAGTCGATCGTCGCCGTCATCACCGGCTCGGCGTCGATGGTCGCGGAGGCCGCGCACTCGTGGGCCGACGCCGGCAACGAGATCTTCCTGCTCATCGCCGAGCGGCGTGCCGCGAGGCCGCGCGACGACCAGCACCCGTTCGGCTACGGCCGCGAGGCGTACGTGTGGTCGATGTTCGCGGCGTTCGGGCTCTTCGGCGCCGGCGCGGTGGTGTCGGTGTGGCACGGCATCCAGTCGCTGACGGCGTCGGAGGGGGAGACCGACTACTTCTGGGCCTACGTCGTCCTCGGCATCTCGTTCGTCCTCGAGGGCGTGTCGTTCGTCCAGGCCAGCCGCCAGACTCGGGCCGAGGCGCGCCAGCGCGGCCTACACGCCCTGCCCTACCTCGGCTACACCTCCAACCCGACGCTGCGGGCCGTGTTCGCCGAGGACGCCGCGGCCCTCATCGGCATCGCCCTCGCGGGTAGCGGCATCGCCCTGCACCAGGTCACCGGCAACGCCGTGTGGGACGCGGTCGGCTCGATCCTCGTCGGCCTCCTGCTCGGCGTCGTCGCCATCTACCTCATCAGCCGCAACCGCGACTTCCTCGTCGGCGAGACGGTGCGGCCCGAGCTGTGGCGGCGGGTGCTCGGCGAGCTGACCGACAGCCCGGAGGTCGAACGCGTGACGTTCCTGCACCTCGAGTTCGTCGGCCCGGGACGGATGCTCCTCGTGGCGGCGGTCGACCTCGTGGGCGACGAGACCGAGTCGCAGGTCGCCGAGAAGCTCACGGCGATCGGGCGGCGCATCGAGGAGTCCGACGCCATCGAGCGCGCCATGGTCACGCTGTCGCCCCCGGACGCCCCCACCCTCGAACCGGACGCCGCCCCCGCCGCCTGACGCGACACAGCCCGCTCGACGCGTCACGCCCGACGCGTCCCCCGCGCGCGGGGTGCCACCCCCCGAGCGGTCGCCCGAGACGTCACGTCGGCGGTGGTTCGCGACGTGTCGAAACCGCCCGATCTGGGTAAAAAGTGCGCGCGCAGATGATCACCGCTCAGCAACGCGCAATTTCGCTCAAATCTGTGCAACAGTCTGAGCGTGCGTTACGCGAGACACCGCGCCATCGCGGACGAGGTACGCGGCGGAGCCGTCTCGGTCCAGGACCTCGTCGTGCGCCTCGGCGTGTCGTCGGCCACGATCCGGCGCGACCTGGCCGAGCTGGCCGACGCCGGCGTCGTGCGCCGGGTCCATGGCGGGGCCGCCCCCGCGCTGCCCGTCGAGATCGACCGCCCCTACGAGGAGGTCGCCGACGACGCGGCCGCCGAGAAGTACCGCATCGCCAAGGCCGCCGCGGCGCTGGTCCGCGACGGCGACACCGTGCTGCTCGACATCGGGACGACCACCGGTGCCCTGGCCCGCGAGCTGAGGGGCCGGCACATCACCGTCATCACCCCGAGCCTCGCCGTCCTCGACGCCCTGCGCGACGACCCGGTCGTCGACCTCGTCATCCTCGGGGGCGTCGTGCGCCGCACGTACCACTCCCTCGTCGGGCCGCTCACCGAGGACGCGCTGCGCCACGTCAGCGCCTCGCTCGTGTTCCTCGGCACCAGTGGCGTCGACTCGGAGGGCTGGATCCTCGACACGACGACGGTCGAGGTGCCGACCAAGCGACGCCTCATCGAGAGCGGGGGACGGGTCGTGCTGCTCGCCGACCACACGAAGTTCCCCGGCAAGGGCTCGATCCGCGTGTGCGACCTCGGGTCCGTCTCGACGGTCATCACGACCTCCCTCGCCGACCCCGCAACGCTGGCACGCGCCCGCGAGCGCGGCACGGGGGTCCTGCTCGCCCCGTAGCGCGATCCCAGCCCGTCCGAGCCAGCCCCAGCCCGTCCCGTCCCGAACATCTCAGCCCGCCCGCAGCACCCGCATCCGCCCCCTGACACGCAAGCCACCCGGAGAAGGAGCCACACCATGGATGTCCGCCCCGCCGCCCACGCTGCGTCGCGCCGAGCACACCCGCGCCCGCTGCGTCGCGCCGTCGTCATCGGCATCGCCGCCTCCGTCGCTCTGGTGGGGGCGGCCTGCGACCGGAGCGGGTCGACGTCGGGCAACCCGACGCAGAACGCGGACGCCAAGGACGTCACCCTGACGATCACGTCCAACTCCATCGCCGGGGGCAAGAACGCGGACGAGGCCGACTGGTACGCCAAGTACGTCATCCCGACCTTCACCAAGCAGCAGAAGGACAAGGGCGTCAACGTCATGGTGACCTTCCAGCCCTCGGGCGTCGACGACGAGCAGTACAAGACGAAGGTGGCGCTCGACCTCAAGAGCCGCGCGGGCGCCGACATCATGGCCCTCGACGGGATCTGGGTCGGCGAGTTCGCCCAAGCCGGCTACCTCAAGCCGCTCACCGACGTCGCCGGGCCCGACGTGACCAAGTGGGAGGGCTGGTCGCAGATCCCCAAGGCCGTGCAGGCCAACGTGTCGTTCGAGGACAAGGTGTACGGCATCCCCGCGGGCACCGACGGGCGCGTCCTCTACTTCAACAAGAAGCTCTTCGCCAAGGCCGGGCTGCCCGCCGACTGGCAGCCGAAGTCGTGGCAGGACATCATCGACGCCGGCACCAAGCTCAAGGCGATCCAGGGCGTCGACCCGGTCCAGATCAACGCCGGCACCGCCATGGGTGAGGCGACGACGATGCAGGGCGTGCTGCCGCTGCTCGCCGGCGCCGGCTCGGAGATCTACAGCGACGGCAAGTGGCAGGGCGACACCACGTCCGTCCGCGACGTGCTGACGTTCTACAAGCAGCTCATGGACCAGGGCCTGTCGAGCAAGAACTTCCAGCAGGCCGCCAAGGGTCGCGACCAGTCCTTCGCCGCGTTCGCCGCCGGCAAGGTCGGGATCCTGCTCGAGGGCGACTACTTCTGGCGCTCGGTCATCAACCCCGACAACGGCGACTCGCCGATGGCCACCCGCGACTCCGACGTGGGCTGGGCCTACATCCCGGCGCGCGAGCCGGGCAAGGGCGTCGGCGGCACCGACTACGTGTCGATGTCCGGTGGTGGCGGCTACTTCCTCAACCCGAACACGAAGTACCCGCAGCAGGCGTGGGAGCTGCTGCAGTTCCTCGGGTCGGCCGATTCCATCAACGCGCTGCTGCACGGGTCGGCGAAGATCACCGCCCGCCAGGACGTCAACGCGCAGGTGCTGGCCAAGGACCCGCTGCTGTCGTTCATCTCCACCAAGGTGCTGCCGGTGACGCACTACCGTCCGGGCCTGGCCGTCTACCCGCAGGTGTCGCAGGCGCTGCAGCAGGCCACCGCCGACATCGTGTCGGGCAAGAGCGTCGAGGACGCGGCGAAGACCTACGGCTCGGCGGTCGAGAAGGCCGTCGGGGGCGCCGACAAGGTGTCGACGTCGTGAGGGGTCGCGGGTGCCCGCTTCTGCAGGGGGAGGCGGGCGCCCGATGACTGTGACGACCCGAGCGTCGGCCAAGGCGTCGGCGAAGGCGTCAGCCAAGGCGTCCGTGCGCGGGTCGGTCGACGCCGCCGGGCTGGGCCGACGCCGCGCGGCGGTTCTCGTCGCCCCCGCGCTCGTGCTCGTCACGGCGTTCCTCGTCGTCCCGGCCGTGTGGACCGTGTACCTCGGCGCCACCGACTACCGGCTCACGGGGATCCAGGCGGCGAACCCGCAGTTCGTCGGGCTCGACAACTTCCGCGCCGCGCTCGTCGACCCCGACTTCCGTAACTCGCTGTGGCTGACGGTGCTCTTCGTGCTCGGGTCGGCGATCATCGGGCAGACCGTCGCCGGCTTCGCGCTCGCGTGGACGTTGCGTGGCGTACCGAAGCTCGTCCGGTCGGGCATCGAGATGCTCGTGCTGCTCGCGTGGATCCTGCCGAGCTCGATCGTCGCGTTCCTCTGGGTCGCCTACCTGGCCGGCGACGGGGGCACGCTCAACTCGCTGCTCCACACGCCCGGCACCGACTGGCTGCTCGAGCACCCGATGGCCTCGATCATCGTCTTCAACACGTGGCGGGGCACCGCGTTCTCGATGCTGCTCTTCTCGGCGGCGCTCGGGGCCGTGCCGCCCTCGCAGCTGGAGTCTGCGCGCCTCGCTGGCGCCGGGACGTTCGCACAGCTGCGTGACGTCGTGCTGCCGCACATCCGCGGTCACGTGCTGACGAACACGCTGCTCATCAGCCTCTGGACCTTCAACGACTTCTCGCCCTACCTGCTCACGGCCGGCGGCCCGAACCACGCGAGCGAGACCCTGCCGGTGTTCATCTACAACAAGGCCCTCTACGGCGGGCAGCTCGGCTACGGGTCGGCGATCTCCTTCATCATGCTCGTCATCAACCTCGTCATCGCGCTGTTCTACGTGCGCCTGCTCCGGGAACGCCGATGAGAGCGCCGATGAGAGCGCCGATGAGAGCCAGGGTGAAAGGGCCGGTGCGGACCCGCTCGGTCGTCGGCCACCTCGGGCTCGTGGCGTTCCTCGCCGTCGTCGTGGCGTTCTGGGCGCTGCCGATGCTGTGGCTCGTCACGGCGCCGTTCGACGCGCACCCGGGGCTCGACGTCAGCTGGCCGGACTGGACGCTCGACAACTTCCGCAAGCTGTCGGAGAACCCGTACGCCTTCTCCTCACTCAAGAACTCCGTGTACCTGGCGGGCGGCACGATGCTCGCTGTCACGGTCCTGGCGGCGCTCGCGGCGT
>JAEWFB010000477.1 GCA_023389095.1 Actinomycetes bacterium | reverse complement strand
GCTCAAGGTCGAGATCACCGAGCCCGGCACGTTCACGACGGCGTGCAAGCCGGGCATGGTCGGAGACGGGATCCGCGGGTCGTTCACCGTCACCGGCACGGCCACGGCCGGCAGCGCCGACGCCAAGGTCAGCAAGGCCATCGCCGACTACCGGGCCTTCGTCGCGAGCGAGGCCGACGAGCTCGAGACGAAGACCGCCGCGTTCGTCGCCGCGGTCAAGGCCGGCGACGTCACCAGGGCCAAGGCGCTCTACCCCGAGGCCCGCCACCCCTGGGAGAGCATCGAGCCGGTCGCCGAGAGCTTCGGCGACCTCGACCCGAAGATCGACGGCCGCGAGGACGTCACCGCCGAGGGGATGGCCTTCACCGGTTACCACCGCCTCGAGAAGGACCTCTGGACCGGCGGGCTGCAGAAGGACTCCGGCGCGATCGCCGACCAGCTGCTCGCCGACGTCAAGGAGATCGTCGCCAGGAGCAAGACGGTCGAGCCGACGGCGCTGTCGATCGCCAACGGGGCCAAGGCGCTGCTCGACGAGGTCGCCACCGGCAAGATCACCGGCGAGGAGGAGCGGTACTCCCACACCGACCTCTGGGACTTCGACGGCAACCTCGAGGGCTCCAAGCAGGCGCTCGCGACGCTGCGCCCGGTCATCGCCGAGCGCGACCCCGCCCTGCAGAAGGCCCTCGACGAGAAGTTCGCGGCGCTGTCGACGATGCTGAACGGCCACCGGGCGAACGGGGCGTTCGTCAGCTACACCGCCCTGACCGACGCCCAGGTCAAGGACCTCACCGTCGCCCTCGACGCGTTGGGTGAGCAGGTCGCCAGGGTGCCGGGCGTCGTGGAGGCGAAGTGACGCCGGAGCGCCGGGGGCACGACACTCCGGACCTGAGCCGTCGCCGGGTCCTCGGCGTGGGTGGTGTGGCTGCGGCCGGCGCCGTGGCCGGCGCGGTCGCCGGCGGCGGGGCAGGGTGGGCGGCAGGGCGTTCCGGCACCGATGCGTCAGGCGCGTCCGACGCGTCGGGTGCCGATGCGTCGAGCGTGGCGCTCGATGCCCCGGTGCCCTTCCGCGGCGCCCACCAGGCCGGCATCGTCACGCCGGCGCAGGACCGGCTGCACTTCGTCGCGCTCGACGTCGTGACGAAGGACCGCGCCGAGCTGGCCCGGATGCTCGAGGACTGGACCCGTGCCGCCGAGCGGATGACGGCCGGCGCGGAGGCGGCGCCGGGCGGTCTCGTCGGCGGCGGGCCCTACCAGGCGCCGGCCGACACGGGCGAGGCCTTCGGGCTCGCGGCGTCGGGCCTGACGATCACGATCGGCTACGGGCCCTCCCTCTTCGACGACCGGTTCGGGCTGGCCGACCGCAAGCCCGACGCGCTGCGTGGCCTGCCGGCGTTCCGGGGTGACGCGCTCGACCCGAGGCGGTCCGGTGGCGACCTCTGCATCCAGGCCTGCGCCAACGACCCGCAGGTCGCCGTCCACGCGGTGCGCAACCTCGTGCGGCTCGGTTTCGGCGTCGTGTCGGTGCGGTGGTCCCAGCTGGGGTTCGGGCGCACGTCCTCCACCTCGACGTCGCAGGCCACGCCGCGGAACATGTTCGGGTTCAAGGACGGCACGGCCAACCTCAAGGCCGAGGAGGCTGCCGCGCTCGCCGAGCACGTGTGGGTCGCTCCGGCCGACGAGTCCGGCGCGGGCACGACCGGTGGTGCGTGGATGGCCGGCGGCAGCTACCTCGTGGCGCGCCGCATCCGGATGCACATCGAGGTCTGGGACCGCTCGACCCTCCAGGACCAGGAGGACACCATCGGCCGTGACAAGAAGGACGGTGCGCCGCTCGGCCAGACCGGCGAGTTCGCCGAGCCCGACTTCGCGCGGACCGGCCCCGACGGCGGCCCGGCGATCCCGCTGGCCTCGCACGTGCGCCTGGCGCACCCGACGAACCTCGGCGGCATCCGGATCCTGCGCCGCGGCTACAACTTCACCGACGGCACCGACGGGGTCGGCCACCTCGACGCCGGCCTCTTCTTCATCGCGTTCGTCCGCGACGTGCAGAAGCAGTTCGTGCCGATGCAGCGGGCGCTCGCGGCCAAGGACGCGCTCAACGAGTACATCGAGCACACCGGGTCGGCCGTCTTCGCCTGCCCTCCGGGTCTCAAGGACGGGGAGCACTGGGGCCAGGCGCTCTTCGCCTGACCGGTACCGGTGACGGTGCGGCCGGGTCAGGCGTGCCGTTCCGACGTGCCACGCCACCGTCGCCCATCCAGCGCGACGGGTCGCGGACGACGTCGTCGAGCACCCGCAGACCCGCTCCGGTGACGGACGCGTGCGGGCCGGCGACGGCCCGGCTGACGCCGACCTCGGCCCACCGGGCCGCGAGGACGCGGGTCGTGATCTGCTCGCGGATGCCGCCCTCGAGGTGGTCGAAGAGCGCCCCGTAGACGCCGCCGAGGACGACCTGCTCGACGTCGACGAGGTTGAGGGCCGTGGCCACGGCCACGCCGAGGGCCTCGGCTGCGGTGTCGAGGGCGCGGCGCACCCGGTTGCGGCGCGGGCCGGTCGAGGCTGCGGCGGCGAGCTCGGACATGGTGGTGTCGCGGGGCAGGCCCGCCGCGTCGGCGATGGCATCGCGCCCGGCGTAGGTCTCGAGGCAGCCGGTCGCCCCACAGGCGCAGCGCGGGCCGGAGCGGTCGATGACGGCGTGACCGATCTCGCCGGACCAGCCGGCCCGGCCGGCCGACACCTCGCCGTCGACCACGATGGCGCCACCGATGCCGACCTCGCCCGCGACGTAGAGGAAGGACTGGGCCGCCCGCGGGGTGCCCTCGGCCTGCGCCCTGGCCTGTACCTCTGCGCGGGCGGAGAGGTCGGCGTCGTTGCCGACGCGCACGTCGATGCCCTGGAGGGCGTCGTCGGCGGAGAGCAGCGCGGCGAGGTCGACGTCGCGCCAGCCGAGGTTGGGGGCGAGACGCACGAGGCCCTGGTCGAGCAGGGCGGGCACGGAGACGCAGGCACCGACGACGGGGCCGGAACCCGGGGCGT
>JAEWFB010000474.1 GCA_023389095.1 Actinomycetes bacterium | reverse complement strand
GATCAGGGCGGGTGCTGACGAACTGTTCTTTCGATCAGAGGGTGGGCTGCTGCTGGGTGATGCAGTGGACGCCGCCGCCGCGGTCGAAGAGCGGCCGGGCATCGACGCCGACGACCCGACGACCCGGGTAGGCCTCGCGCAGGACGCCGAGCGACGCGTCGTCCTGGGGGTCGCCGAAGGTGCAGGCGATGACCCCACCGTTGACGACGAGGTGGTTGATGTACGACCAGTCGACCGGACCCTCGGCGTCGGAGAGCGTGCGCGGCGCCGGCACCCCGACGACCTCGAACCGCTGCCCCCGGGCGTCGCGGGCGTCCTCGAGCAGCTCGCGCAGCTGCCGCGACACCGCGTGGTCGGGGTGGCTCGGGTCCTGCTGGTCGTGCAGCAGCACGACGCCCGGGCTCGGGACCGTGGCGACGATGTCGACGTGCCCGCGGGTGCCGAACTCGTCGTAGTCGCGGGTGAGGCCGCGGGGCAGCCACACGAACGCCGTGGCGCCGATGGTGCGGGCCAGCTCCGCCTCGACCTCGGCGCGGGTCAGGCCGGGGTTGCGGCCCGGGTCGAGCTGCACGGTCTCGGTGAGCAGCACCGTGCCGAGCCCGTCGACGTGGAGGCCGCCGCCCTCGTTGACCAGGCCGGAGCCCACCCGCTCGGCCCCCGCCTGCTCCGCCACGAACGTGCCGATCCGCGCGTCGTGCTCCCAGCTGGCCCACGCCTGCGCGCCCCAGCCGTTGAAGACCCAGTCGACGGCGCCGAGGCGGCTGCCGTCGGCCGAGCGGACGAAGGACGGGCCGATGTCGCGCATCCACGCGTCGTCGAGGGCGGCCGGAACCAGCTCGACGTCGGGGTGCAGCAGCGACGCGGCGACGGGCAGGTCCGCGGGCGTCACGACCATCCGGACCGGCTCGAACTCGACGACGGCGGCGGCGACGGCCGCCCACGTGGCCCGGGCCGTCGCAACCTCCTCGGGGGTGTCGCCGAGCGTGTAGCCCTGGCTCGGCCACGCCATCCACGTGCAGTCGTGCGGGTCGGTCTCCGCCGGCATCCGCCAGCCGGCCGCGTCGGGGACCGGCGAGCTCACCCGGCCACCTCGCGCCGGTGCTCCGGACGCACCGGCTCGGCGAGCGCGGCGTAGGAGTCGGGACGCCGGGTGGCCAGGAACGGGAAGAGGTCGAGCCAGTCCTGGCGCTGGGCAAGGTCGAGGTCGGCGACGAGCGCGGCCGCCTCGTCGCGCGGCGCCTGCACGAGGACCCGGCCGTACGGGTCGGAGATGAACGAGCTGCCGTAGAAGGTGATGAGGCCCTCGGTGCCGTAGCGGTTCGGCACGACCATGAACAGGCCGTTGGCGATGCCGTTGCCGACGATGACCTGCTGCCACAGCGGCTGGGTGTCGAAGTCGGGATGGTGGGGCTCGGAGCCGATCGCCGTCGGGTAGCACAGCACCTGCGCCCCGCCGAGGGAGTAGAGGCGCGCGACCTCCGGGAACCACTCGTCCCAGCACGTCGGCAGGCCGAGGCGCAGCGACGGGTCGGCGAGCTCGACGACCGGGTAGGCCGCCTCGGGTGGGCCGGGCCGGAAGTACTTGTCCTCGTAGTAGCCGGCCGTCACGGGGATGTGGGTCTTGCGGGTCCGGGCGACCACCTCGCCGCTCGGCGCCACGACGACGGCGGTGTTGAAGCCGAGGCCGTCGGCCGAGCCGTCGGGGGCGTCCGCCCGCTCGTAGAGCGAGGCGTGGACGTGGACGCCGAAGTCGCGGGCCGCCGCACGGGCGAAGGTCACCGTCGGACCGGACTCGAGGTCCTCGGCGATGGCGTTGGGGGTGCCCTCGGGCAGCGTGTCGGCCGGGTACCGCGACAGCGTCAGCTCGGGCAGGAAGACGACCGACGCACCGGCCTCGGCCGCGATCCGGATGCCGTCGCGCAGGGTCTCGACGAGCTCGGCCGGGTCGTCGACCCAGGCGTGCTGGACGAGCCCGACCCGGACCGGAGGGGCCGACGGCGCGTCGACGCGGGCGAGGGACTCAGGGACACCGTTGGCCAGGATGAGCTTCACAGGGGGCAGTATGCCAACCCCGGGGCTCCCCCGGCCCAGGTCCCGGACGACCCCCTCTGGACGCCCGGGACCAGCCCCTTCAGAATGCGGACAGGTCGCTGACGAGCCAGCGGTCCCCCACCTTCCGCATCGTCGCGATGACCCGGTTCTGGTCGATCGCGGGGGTCGTGCTCGCCTTCGTCGTCGTCGCCTGGTTGACGAAGGCCATGACGCGCACCGTGGTGCCCTCGCCGCCGTCGCCGGTGGTGTCCATGACGCCGGCGTCGTAGACCTTGGCCTGGACGGTCGCGCCGTTCTTGACGGCCATCGGCTTGATGTCGGCCGTGGCGACCTTCGCGAACTGCTCGCGGAACGGCGAGGCGAGCTGCGGCGTCACCTGGGCGACGTGCTGGTCGAAGGTGGTGCCGGTGTAGCTGAGGAGGCTCTCGAGGGTCGTGCGGGCCGAGCCCACGGCCGCCCCGCGGTCGGCGTCGGAGACGCTCGGACGCAACGAGAGGACGAGCGTCGTCGCGAGCAGCGCCAGCGCGAGGACGGCGCCGGTGGCGGCGGGCCACAGCCGGCGGCGCGGGGTCGAGGCGTCGGCCGTGTCGGTGGCCGTTCCGGTGCTCGTGCCGGTGCTCGTGCCGGTGCTCGTGTCGGTCGCCGTCTCGGTGGCCGGGTCCGGGGTCGCGCCGGGGGTCCGGTCGACGGGCTCGACGGCCTCGACAGGTTCGATTGCCTCGGCCGGTGCCGGCGCGGTGATGGTGCGCAACGCCTCGGGGCGGCCCGCGCCGGCGGGTTCACGGC
>JAEWFB010000453.1 GCA_023389095.1 Actinomycetes bacterium | reverse complement strand
CGACCGACGCGTCCGACGCGACCGACGCGTCCGACGCGTCCCCGCGGCCCGCTGGGGGCCGGGATCAGGTCTCGACGGCTCGCAGTCGCGCCGCCTGCGCCGCGAGGTGCCGGCGCTCGGCCTCGTTCGTCGCCGTGGCCGCCGCGCGGGCGAGCAGGTCGGCCGCGGCCGCGGCGTCACCGGCCATCTCGAGCAGCTGCCCGCGCACGGCGAGCCACCGGTGGCTCGTGCCGAGCCGGTCCTCCACCTCGTCGACGACGTCGAGGGCGGCCCTCGGGCCGTCGACCATCGCCACGGCGACCGCCCGGTTCAAGGTGACGACCGGGTTGCCCGTGACGCGCTCGAGCAGGCCGTAGAGCGTCAGGATCTCGGTCCAGTCGGTGTCGGCTGCCGTGGGGGCCCGGTCGTGAACGGCGGCGATGGCCGCCTGCAGCTGGTACTCGCCCACCGCGCCCATCGCGACGGCGCGCCCGAGCGCGTCGAGCCCCTCGGCGACGAGGTCCCGGTCCCACCCGGAGCGGTCCTGCTCGGGCAGCGGCACGAGCCGTCCCGAGGCATCGCTGCGGGCGGGGCTGCGGGCCTCGAGCAGCAGCATGAGGGCGAGTAGCCCGAGCGACTCGGCGTGATCGGGGGCGGCGGCCACGAGCATCCGCTGCAGCCGGATCGCCTCTCGGGACAGCTCGACCCGCTGCAGGTCGGTGCCGCGCGTGCCCGTATAGCCCTCGTTGAACAGCAGGTAGACCACGTGCAGGGCCGAGGCCAGGCGCGCGTCGCGCTCGCCGGCGTCGGGGGGCCGGAACGGCTCACCGGACGCGCGGATCGTGGCCTTGGCGCGGCTGATCCGCTGGGCCATCGTGGCCTCGGGCACGAGGAAGGCCGCCGCGATCTCGCCCGTCGTCAGGCCGCCGACGGCGCGCAGGGTCAGGGCGATCGCCGACGCCGGCGTCAGCGACGGGTGACAGCACAGGAGCAGCACGGTGAGGCTGTCGTCGTGGTCGACCGCGTCGGACGCCGGCACCTGCCAGTCCACGGCCCGCGCCTCGCGATCGCGGCGGGCACTGTCGCTGCGCCAGTGGTCGACGAGCCGGCGCGAGGCGGCCCGCACGAGCCAGGCACGTGGCTCGTCGGGGAGACCCTCGACCGGCCAGTGCCGCGACGCGGCGAGCAGCGCCTCCTGCACGGCGTCCTCGGCTGCGTCGAAGTCGCCGAAGCGGCGGCTGAGGATGCCGACGACCTGCGGCGCGAGGGTGCGCAGCAGGTCGTCGAGCGGCGGCGGCGTCGTGCTCAGCGGGTCGACCCCGCCGTGCGCAGGAACGCGTCCATCTGTTCGGTGTCCGCCGGCGCCTGCTCCATGAGGCGGCGCACGTGGATCGGCTGCTGCGTCGGGCGGCCCCCGCGGCCCGGGACGGCCGAGACCCGGGCCGCGATCTCGAGCGCCCGCTCCTCGGTGTCGACCTCGACGACCTGGAACCCGGCGAGCCACTCCTTGAACTCCTGGAACGGGCCGTCGGTGACGACGGGGGCGCCACCGTCGGACGTGACGATCTTGGCGAGGTCGGGACCGGTGAGGATCGTCGTGTCGACGAGCTCGCCGTTCGCGACGAGCTCGTCGTTGAGGGCGGCGTAGTAGTCGAGGTGCGCCTGGACCTCCGCCGGCTCCCACTCCGACATCGGGGTCTCGTCGGGGCCGGACTGGAAGTCGACGCCGATGAGGTACTTCGCCATGGTGATCTCCTTGGGTTCGGGCGTGCCCAGCGTGGCACGTTCACCCCCACGACGGAGCCGGGGACGGTCTTTCGACATCCGCGAGCATCCGCACGCCGGGCCACGCACACCACTGTCGAGGATTGATGCCGGAACCCTGTTCTGTTGGCAGCATGTGCCAACGCCCCGGCACCCGCTCGCTCGGTTGAATCCTGACCATGACAGCAGCGACCCCAGCGACGTCCCCGACCCCCACCCCGGACGCGTCGACCGGCCGGCGCCTGCGCATCGGGATCGACACCGGTGGCACGTTCACCGACGTCGTCGCCCTCGACGAGGACTCGGGCGAGCTCGTCACGACGAAGACGCCCTCGACCCCGGGCAACCCGGCCGACGGCTTCCTCACCGGCGTGCGCAAGGTCCTCGACCTCATGGGTGCGAGCGGCGACGACATCACCGCCGTCTCGCACGGCACGACCGTCGCGACGAACAAGCTCCTCGAGGGCAAGGTCGAGGCGCTCGGCTTCGTCACGACCGAGGGCTACGAGTTCATCCTCGAGATCGCCCGGCAGGCCGTGCCGGACGGCTACGGCAACTCCTACTTCTGGGTCAAGCCACCGCGGATCGTGCCGGCCGACTACGTCAAGACCGTCGGCGGGCGAATGGACTTCGAGGGCAACGAGATCCGGCCGTTCGACGAGGCCGGCGCGATCGCCGCCGCCCGCTGGTTCAAGGAGCGCGGCATCACGACGATCGGCGTCTGCCTGCTGCACTCGTACGCCGACGACAGCCACGAGCTCGCGATGCGCGAGGTCCTGCGCCGCGAGCACCCCGAGGCGATCGTCTCGATCAGCTCGGAGGTGCTGCGCGAGTACCGCGAGTACGAGCGGTCGATGACCACGCTCGTCGACGCCGCGGTCAAGCCCAACGTCAGCCGCTACGTCGCCAACATCCACCAGCGCCTCGACGAGTTCGTCGGCAGCAGCGAGAAGCTGCCGTTCTACATCATGAAGTCCAACGGCGGCGTGCTGTCGGCCGACGAGGTCGTGCACCAGCCGATCACCACGGTCCTGTCCGGGCCGGCAGCCGGGGCCCTCGGCGCCGGCCTCATCGCCAGCCGCGCCGGCTTCGACAAGGTGCTCACCTGTGACGGCGGCGGCACGTCGACCGACGTGTCCGTCGTACTCGGCGGCGAACCGACGCTGACCACCGAGGGCAGCGTCGGCGCCTACCCGAGCAAGATCCCGATGATCGACGTCGTCACCGTCGGCGCCGGCGGTGGGTCCATCGCGTGGATCTCCCCCGAGGGCTCGCTCAAGGTGGGGCCGCAGTCGGCAGGTGCCGACCCCGGACCCCTCTGCTACGCCAAGGGCGGTACCGAGCCGACCATCACAGACGCGCACGTCACCCTCGGGCGCATCCCCCCGCACCTGCTCGGCGGCGAGATCCCCCTCGACGTCGAGGCGGCCCGGACGGGCGTCACGGCCCTGGCGGAGCGCCTCGGGCTCGACTTCGAGCGCTGCGCCACCGGCATCCTCGAGATCTCGGCGTGGAACCAGGCCAACGCCCTGCGCCAGGTCAGCGTCAAGCGCGGCCTCGACGTGCGCGACTTCATGCTCGCGACGTTCGGCGGGTCCGGCTCGCTGCTCGCCTGCCGCCTCGTCGACATCCTCGGCCTCGCCGGCGTCGTCGTGCCGCAGAACCCGGGCAACGTCTCGGCCTTCGGCCTGCTCACCGTCGACGTCAAGAACGACTACGTGCAGACGGCCGTCGCGCGGCACTC
>JAEWFB010000448.1 GCA_023389095.1 Actinomycetes bacterium | reverse complement strand
GCCCGGGCCAGGTCTCGTCGAAGTCGTTGAGGTCGAACAGGTGGCGCCGCTCGGCGGAGCCGAACATGCCGAAGTTGGACACGTGGGCGTCTCCGCAGAGCTGGACCGTCAGGCCGCTGGACGGCGCCGACCCGAGGTCGGCGGCCATGAGGCCCGCGGCGCCGCGGTAGAACGCGAACGGGTTGGCCAGCATCCGGCCGTACCGGATCGGCACGAGCTCCTGGATGCGCGTCGCCGCCTGCGCCTCGAGGAGCGCCACCGGGTCCCGGTCGTCGGCGCCGGCACGACCGCCCGGCAGGTCGGCGTGGCAGGCCAGCGGCGCCCGTGCCCGAGCCCGCTCGGCGCGCGAGCGGCTCTCCGCACGGTCGATCGGCCCGGTCGCGAGGGGGTCGGGGGTCAGCGATGCAGGGTGTGGGCCCGTGCTCGGGCCGTGCTCGGTCACGTGGGTGTCCTCGTCGCGCCGGCTCAGGCCAGGGCCCTGGTCTTGAGCGCATCGAACTCCGCGGCCGTGATCGTGCCGGCGTCGAGCAGCTCCTTGCCGCGGGCGATCTGGTCGGCGGGGGAGGAACCGGCACCGGCGACGGTGCGGATGTAGTCGTCCTGCGCCGATCGGACCGTGCGGGCGTCGCGCGTGGCCCGCTCGGTCATGGACCGACCGCGCACGATGAGGTAGACGATCGCGGTGATGAAGGTGAAGAAGATGAGGCACGCCACCCACAGGGCCTTCATCCAGCCCGACACCTCGGGGTCGCGGAACAGGTCCACGACGATCGAGAACAGGACCATGAGATAGGTCGCGAAGGCGAAGAACACGATGATGAACCAGATGATGTCCCAGAACGACATGGTGGGCCTTTCCTCCGGACGCGCCGACCGGTCCGACCGGCACTGAGGGTTGGATCCAGCACATCGATCATCGCGCCCCCGCGGGCCATTCACGCGGTTTCGGCTGATCCTCAGCGCCCGGCGGAGTGGGCGGTGCAGGTCGGGACGATCGTCACGGGACACGACGCGTGGTTGAGGATCGCGTCGCCGACCGAGCCCACGAGGACCCGCTGGAGCGGTCCGAGCCGGCGCGACCCCACGACCACGAGGCCCGAGCGTCGCGACTCCTCCTCCAGCGCGGAGGCCGCCGGAGCGCCGGGAGCCAGCAGCTCGACGAGGAGGTCGGGCGAGACGAGCCGCGCCTGGGCGGCCGCCTCCAGCGTCGCCGACCTGGCCTGTTCGTGCCGGGCCCGTGCCCCGTCGTGGACCTGGCGCGCGGGCAGGTGCGACAGGCCGCGGGGCACGTGGTCCGGCTCGGCCCAGGCCGACACGACCCGCAACGGGACCGCCCACCGCGCGGCCAGGTCCGCCGCGAAGCGCACGGCGGCCGGCGAGGGCTCGACGTGGTCCACCCCCACGGTCACCGGGCGACGGTGCTCCGGGTCGTCGACAGTCCCGCGGACGACGGTGACGGGGCAGTGGGCGTGCTGGGCCACGGTCGAGGACACCGAGCCGAGCAGCGCCGACCCGAGGGCGCCGTGACCGCGGTTGCCCACGACGACCATCTGGGCCCGTTCGGAGGCACGGACCAGCGAGCGGGCGGCCGGACCGACGACGGAGGTCACGACGACCGCATCGTCCGGCAGGACCTTCTCGGCCAGCCGTCTCGCGTCCTCGACCAACGGGCCCGGAGCGTGGTGGGACCGACCGGGCACGACCGATGCCGACAGGCCGGCCGGGGCGGCCACGCCCTCGTAGGCCGGGGCCAGGGCCGTGACGACCTCGAGCAGGCACGAGCGGCTCGCCGCAGCCCGGGCCGCCCATTCCAGCGCCTCCGCCGCAGGGCCGGACCCGTCGTAGCCCACGACGATCGGGGGCGGTTCGGTCGGCGTCGACGCTCGTGCACCCATGGGTCTCTCCTCGTCACGTGGTGGGCATCGCCGGGGTGGGCGCCCAGGCCTCCACCCTCGTGCCCGGGCGCCCTCCGCGACCGGGCCGTAGGTCCTAGGTCCCGGCCACGTCGGCCCGGTCCGGCGCAGGATCGGGACATGGCCCAGGAACTGACCGACACCGACCACGCCCTGCAACGGCGCGTCACCGAGCAGCTGCGCTTCGCGCCCGACGTCGACGCCGACCACATCGGGGTCGTGGTCACCGACGGGGCGCTCGTGCTCTCCGGAGTGGTCGGGTCCGACCGGGAGAAGGAGGCCGTCCTCCAGGCCGCCTTCCGGGCGGACGGGCTCAGGTCGATCACCGACGACCTGGCGGTCAGGCCCCGCCCGGGCGAGCACGACGACGACGACGTCGTCGCCGCGGTGGCCCAGGCGCTCGCCGACAACGTGACCGTCCCCGAGGGCGCCGTCCGGTTCGTCGTGCACCGCGGGCGGGTGCTCGTGACCGGGTGCCTCGGCTCGACGGAGCAGCGCATCGCGGTGGACGACGCCCTCCGGGGGACGGTCGGCGTGACGGCTGTGGTGAACATGATCGACGTCGAGCCGTACACGTCACCGACCGCCGACGAAGCCGCGGGCGCGATCCTGGCAGCCCTCGTCCGGGGTGCGCAGGAGACGGCCGCCCGGATCCACGTCGAGGCGGTCGGACCGGTGCTCGAGCTGACCGGTTCGGTGCGAACCGTGGAGGACCGGCGGCTCGTGGGCCAGGCGGCGTCGAGCATCGCCGGCGTGACCGCCGTCCACAACAGGCTGAGGGTCGTTCCCTGACGGGGTCGTTCCCTGACGGGGTCGCTCCCTGACGCGGGCTCGGCTCAGGTCGGTCTCGTCGACCGGCCCGACGGCCTCGCGAGGTCGGTGCCGGCGTGCGGATGCCGCAGTCCGCGTCGCCGGCCGCGCCGACGGGCCCCGAGGCGCCACAGCTCGTCGACCCCCCAGACCGCGAAGGGCAACGGCACGAGCGCGAGCACCTGCCAGGGCTCCGGGACCGCGGTCCCGAACAGTCGCTGCATCGGCGGCAGGCACACGACGGCAGCGGCGAACGCCAGCTCGAAGAGGATCCCCCACCAGAGGAGCCGGTTGGTGAACAGCCCCACCTGCCGCAGGGACGCGTGCTGGGTGCGCGCGGCCATGGCGGAACCGAGCTGGCAGGCCACGATCCCGAGGAAGGTCATGGTCGTGGCCTGCTGCCACACGAGGTGGAGCGGGCCGGCGCCGACGTCGGCGCCGGGCCGCCATCCGCCGGACAGGAGGGTGGCGAGGTACAGGGTCAGCACGAGTGCCGCCGAGATGCCTCCGAGCAGGCCCCATGCCCGGGCCAGCATGGGGCCGTCGATGACCCCCTGGCCGCGCTGTCGCGGAGGCGCGTCCATGAGGCCGGGCTCTGCCGGCTCGCGTCCGAGGGCCAGCGCCGGCAGCGTCTCGGTCCCGAGGTCGATCGCGAGGATCTGCATCACCGTGAGGGGCAGCGGGATCCGCCCGCCCGAGAGGGCGTACGCGAGGAACGGCACGACCTCGGGAGTGGCGTGCGCGAAGATGTACACGATGAACTTGCGGACGTTGTCGTAGATCTGACGCCCGGCCCGCACGGCGGCCACGATCGTGGCGAAGTTGTCGTCGACGAGCACCATCGTCGCGGCCTCCCGGGCGACGTCGGTGCCGGACCGGCCCACGGCCACGCCGATGTCCGCGCGCCTGAGCGCGGGTGCGTCGTTGACGCCGTCGCCGGTCATCGCCACGACGTGACCCTGCGCGCGGAGGGCCTCGGCGATGCGCAGCTTGGCCTCGGGCGAGCTGCGCGCGAAGACCATCTCGGGACTGCGGGACAGCAGGTCCTCGAGGTCGGCGTCGGACATGCGGTCGAGCTCGGCGCCCGTGACGATCGCCGTCGACTCGTCGCCGATGCCGACGCGCTGGGCGATCCCTCGTGCGGTGAGCCCGTGGTCGCCGGTGACGATGATGAGGCGCAGGCCGGCCCGGTGGCACGACGCCACGGCGGCGTGGACCTCGGGGCGCGGGGTGTCGCTCATCGCGACCAGCCCGAGCAGCGTCAGGTCGCGTTCGACCTCGTCGCGGCCGGGGGGCCACGGGTCCCGATGGGGCACCCGGCGGGTCGCGACGGCGAGAACCCGCAGGCCCTCAGACGCCCACGACTGCACCCGCTCCGCGATGCGGCGGGCCTGCGCGCCGTCCAGGGCGACGTCCTGGCTCCCGGTCGCCACGCGGGTGCAGCGGGGGAGCACCTCCTCGGGGGCGCCCTTGGTGTGCACCCGGACGAGGTCGCCCGCGGCGTCGATCGTCGACATCCTGCGCAGGAACGGGTCGAACCGGTACACCGGCCGGCCGTCGTCGTGGACGGGTGGTGCGAGCCCGGCTCGCGGTCCGAGCCGGAGCAGGGCCACCTCGGTCGGGTCACCGACCTCGCGACCCGGGTCACCGGGTGTCCACTCGGCGAGGGTGCAGGCCATGGCGGCTGACACGAGGCGGCGACCGATGCCCTCGGCGCTGCTCAGGCCCGGGTCGGGTCCCGCCTGCGCGGGGTCGAGACTCACCTCGCCGTCCGTGGTCCAGCACCGCACCACGCGCATCCGGTTCAGGGTGAGGGTGCCCGTCTTGTCCGTGCAGATCACCGTGGTCGACCCGAGGGTCTCCACGGCGGAGATGCGTTTCACGAGGGCGCCCTGGCGCGCCAGCGACCGCACGCCCAGGCCGAGGGCGAGGGTGATGGTGGGCAGGAGCCCCTCGGGGACGTTCGCCACGAGCAGACCGATGGCGAACTGCGTCGTGTCCTGCAGGGACAGTCCCGCGACGAGGGTTCCCAGCGGGATGAAGGCCAGGCCCATCGCCAGGGCCACGACCCCGATGAGCCGTGCGACGTGCTTGACCTGGCGCTCGAGCGGGCTCTGTTCGCGCGTCACGTGCTGGGAGAGGGCGGCGATGCGCCCGAGCTCGGTGTGCATGCCGGTGGCGTAGACCACTGCGGTGCCCTCGCCGGACAGGCAGGACGTGCCGCTGAAGAGCAGGTCCGGCGCCTCGAGCAGGGGCACGTCGTGCCGTCCCTGGGGTGTGCGCACCACCGGCACGGACTCACCGGTGAGGGTCGACACGTCGACCTCCACGGAGCCGGAGAGCACGCGGGCGTCGGCGGGGACCTGCTCTCCCTCGCCGACCCGGATCACGTCGCCGGGCACGATGCTCGTCGCGTCCACGCGCTCGAGACTGCCGTCGCGCAGCACCCGCGACTGCCGGGGCAGGTAGGCGGTGAGGGCCTCGACGGCCCGGACCGCCTGCTGCTCCTGGACGAAGGCGAAGGCGGCGTTGAGCAGGATGACCACGACGATGGCTCCGGCGAGAGGCGCGCTCCCGTCGAGCCAGGCCAGGGCGGCCGCCGCCCACAGCAGCAGCGCGAGCGGGTGGATCAGCTGGCCGAGCAGCTCCCTGGGCCAGGACCGCTCCGACCGCACGGTCAGCGAGTTCGGCCCGATGACCTCGAGTCGACGCCGGGCCTCGCGGCTGCGCAGCCCGGCGCGAGTCGTCTTGAGGTCGCGCAGGACCCGCTCCACCGGTTCCAGGGGGTCGACGTCGTCGTGGCCGTCGGCCGGGCCGCTGGTGTCGAGGGTCGTCACGTCGCGACCGACGCCACGGGGCGCAGGGTGGTCGGGGTCGAGGTCAGGTCGCGCGCACGGAGACGCCGTGCTCGCCCGTGAGGGTCTCGATGTCGCCCTCCGCGACCTCGATCAGGTGGTCGGCCAGGTGGCGCAGCGCGCGGGCGACCGCGATCTCGTCGCCGATCTCGGGGACCGGCCGGTCGTGGGCGCCGCGGGTGCTCTCGCCCCGGGCGGTGAGATGGGCGGGGGAGTCCGACAGGAGAACGACGTTCGCGTGCGTCTGGTCCTCGTTCTCGAAGATCGTGACGCGCACGTGCCAGTCGTGGACCCTCGGACGGCTCGCGGCCTCACGGGGGTGTGCCGGCTCGTGCAGGGCCGGCTCCGCGCCCGGCTCGTCGGCCGGCCGGGACCCCTCGACGACGTCGGGATGCTCGGCCCCGAGGCTGAGGACGGACCCCGGTCCCGGGTAGAACAAGCCGGTGTGGCCGTCGCTCCACCGGATCAGGAAGGGCGGGGTGCCGCCGGGCCCTCGGGTCTCGAGCACCTCGCCGTCGCGCACCGGCGCATCCACGGTCACAGGTGCGAGCACGATGCGGTCGCCAATGATCGCTCTCATCGCGGCGCCTCCAGGTCAGGCCCTTCTGGGTCAAGGGCGGTGGGCTCGAAAGGGGGTCGACCCCAGCGTCCGGCGTGGACGCGTCCGCGGGGTAGGGGCGCAAGTCCCTGATCGGCGCGCGCTGGGCCCGGGGGTGCGACGGGTGGTGTCAGCCGCGCACGACGAGGACGGGAACCGTGACCCGGCGGACAGCCGCACGCACCGAGCCGACGAACATCCGTCGGACGCCGCCGAGGCTGCGGCTGCCCACCACGAGCAGGCCCGCCCCGTCGCAGGCGTCCACGAGGGCGGTGACCGACCGCGCGCGCCCGGCCTGCACGAGGATGACGACCGCGCCCCGCTCGGACGCGAACTGCGCCGCCCGGCGTGCGGCCCGGTCGGCGTCGTCGCTGCCGTCGACCCCGACGACGACCGGACGCTCCGGACCGACCGGCACGCTGACACCCGGTGGTACCACCACCACGTCACAGCTCGCGTGGGTGGCCACGGTGAAGGCGACCGAACCGGTGACGTGCTCGCGCGCCCGGCCGTGTCCTCGGTGCCCGACGACGACCAGGTCGGCGTGCCCGGACTCGCGCACCAGCGCAGCCGGGGCATACCCCGAGATGACGGCCGACTCGAGGCGGGTGTGGTCGAGCACCGTCGCGGCGCGCGAGCGGCCGCCCTCGACGACGTCGTCGGCGCGGTGGCTGCCCCTGGGCGGCACGGCGCCGGCTCCCGTACCGCCGTAGGGCAGCTGGACGTAGGGCTCGGCCGTCACGACCCGCAGGCGCAGGCCCTGCATCACGGCCTCCCGGGCAGCCCAGTCGACGGCACTCTCGGCGCCGGCGCTGCCGTCGAACCCGACGACGATGTCGGGCCTCATCTCAAGCGCTGCGCGATGCGACAGAGACCGTGCGGGACATCACGGCGCCGATCAGCGACCCGATGCAGATGCCGAGCGCGAGGTTGATGGCGGCCGTCGCGACCTGGCTCGACCTGGCGGTGTCGAAGGCGAACGGGGCCGCGACCCCGCAGAGCGTGGCGAGGCCGATGATCCAGGCGAAGAAGGTCCGTGGCCTCGGTGTGGTCAGCAGGAGGGCGTGGGCCAGCCCGGTCGCGACGAGCGCCAGGACGAATGCCGTCACCGCGTAGTCGACGGTGAACGAGTGGGCCAGGTCGAGCAGCAGGGCCGGCCGGACGAGCCGGATGTCCAGGACGTCCTGGCAGATGAGGACGCCGGCGACCGCGAGGAGGGCCGCGACGCATGCCGTGGCCAGGCCGCCACCCCAGAGGCGCCCGGCATCCACCGAGAGACGCGGTTCAGGCGGGGAGCCCGCTACGTTCGAGCCGGCCATGGTGCACCCCCGTGCTCGTCGTCGGCGGGTCCGGCTGACCCGTCGGATCGGCACCAGCGTCGGTCACCCGCCCCGGCGCCGCATCCGTCGCGCCGGATGATCTGGTCGGGGTCGGCGGCGCACGTCGGGTCGGGGTGACGGCGCAGGACGGTGGACGTGCGGCAGGCGGAGGGGCGAGGCGGTCACCCCCGCCGAGTGATGCCGGCCGGCGGTCAGGAGCGCGCGTCGAGCTCTGCCGCGACGGCCTCCGCGGCGGCCCGAAGCGGACCGACCGCCTTGTCGACGACGGCGTCGCCCATCCGTGGCTGCGGTCCGGAGATCGACAGGGCGAGCCGGTGGTCGCCGGGCACCACGACGGCGACGCACCGCACGCCGAGCTCCTGCTCCTCGTTGTCGAGGGCGTAGCCGCGCCGGCGGGTGACCGCGAGCTCCTCGACGAAGGCGTCCGGGCTGGTGATGGTGTGGACGGTGCGCGCGCCCATCCCGGTGCGGGCGAGCAGGGCCCGCACCTGGGCGTCGTCGTCACCGGCGAGGATCGCCTTGCCGACGGCGGTCGTGTGCGGGTCGACCCGGCGACCGACCTCGGTGAACATCCGCATGGAGTTCTGCGAGGGCATGACGTGCCCGACGTAGACGATCTGGTCGCCGTCGAGCATCGCGAGGTTGACCGACTCACCGACCTGCGCGACGACCTGCTCGAGGTGGGGCCGAGCCCAGGTCGCGAGGCGACGCGAGGTGAGCTCGCCGAGCCGGATGAGCCGCGGGCCGAGGGAGTACTGGCGCGAGGGCTCCTGGCGCACGTACCCGAGGTCGACGAGCGTGCGCACCAGGCGGTGGATCGTCGGCAGGGGGAGCCGGGTGTCCGAGGCCAGCTGCGAGAGGCTGATGACGCCGCCGGCGTCGGCGATGGTCTCGAGGATCGTGAACGCGCGGTCGAGCGACTGCACACCGCCGGACGCCTTGGCACCCCGGACCCCGTCCGCCGACGACGACGCGCTGGACCGGGCGCTCGAAGAGGTCCCGGAGGTCGACGGGCGTGCCGGCATGGAGTGCCTCTCGGGTTGGTGTCTCACGAGGAGAAGTGGTGCTCTGTGAGAAGTGATTTCCGTATGCTGAAATCTTAGCGAGCGGATCGCCCGAGCCGGGCAGCAC
>JAEWFB010000426.1 GCA_023389095.1 Actinomycetes bacterium | reverse complement strand
ACCCGGTCCCGACCACCCGCCACCGTCGAGCGCACCCGCGCCGCAGGGCCCGGTCCCGGTGCAGGGCCCTCCGCCGGGCTGGGTCCCGCCGCAGCTGGCGCCCAAGCCCGGCGTCATCCCGCTCCGGCCGTTGACGATCGGTGAGATCTGGGGCGGCGTCATGACGGCCGTGCGCGGCAACCCGGCAGCCACGATCGGGCTGGCGCTCGTCACGTCGGCGGTCGTTCTCGTGCCGCTCACGCTCGTCGGCGTGTGGGTCGCCGAGAACGTCGCGGGCAGCGCCAGCACCGCTCCGCCCGACGCGTCGGCTGCCGACTCCGCGGACGTGATGTTCGCGGCGTTCAACGGCCAGCTGGCCGGCTCGATCCCGCAGCTCGCCTCCTACGTCACCGCGCTGCTGCTGCCGCTCTTCATGGCCGTCGTCATCGGCCAGGGGGTGCAGGGCCGGCGCATCGGCCTCGGCGAGACCGCCCGCGCCGCCCGTGGCCGCATCTGGGCCGCGATCGGTGTGCTGTTCCTCGCCGGTCTCGCCGCCCTCATCGCCTTCGGCATCCTCATCGCCGTCGTCGTGGCGGCCTGGGCCACAGCCGGCGACGGGGGAGGCGGCGGTGCCGGCCTCGTCACGTTCCTGGCCGTCGTCGTCGCCATCTGGCTCATCGTCCTGTTCAGCGTGCGCTGGTGCTTCGCGGTGACCGTCGTCGTGCTCGAGGGGGCCGGCCCCGTCACGGCTCTGCGCCGGTCCTGGGCGCTGACCCGCAAGCGCGGCTTCTGGCGCCTGTTCGGCATCCGACTGCTCACCGGCATCGTCGTCGGCATCGCCGGCTCGGTCATCGCCGTGCCCCTCAGTCTGCTCAGCGGCCTGATCTCGGCCGGGGCCGTGGCCGGCTCGCTGTGGCTGGTCCCGGTGCTCCAGGCCGGCACCGTCCTGGTCCAGAGCGTCCTCACGACGCCGTTCAGCTCCGGCGTCGACTCCCTGCTCTACGTCGACCAGCGGATCCGTTACGAGGGCCTCGACGTCGCCCTGCTCCAGCAGTCGCAGCAGGGCCGCGACGCCAGGGTCCCGTGACGCGCGCTGCGACGCTGCCCGCCAGCCCGCCCCTCGACCCCACCGTCGAGCAGGCCCGGGCCTGGCTCGCCGGCGAGCTCGCGTCGCCGGCCTACGCCGACGACCGCAGCCTGCTCGAACGGTTCTTCGACTGGGTCGACCAGCACCTGTCCGGGGCCACCGTCCATGCGCCGGCTCCCGGCTGGGCCCTGCCCGTCGTGCTCGTCGTCCTCGCCCTCGTCGTCGCCGCGATCCTGCTCGTCGCGGTACGACGCTCGCCCGCGGCGTCCCGGACCCGAACGGCCGGCGGCGTGCTCGACGAGCCGCACCTCACCGGCGCCGACTACCGGTCCCGCGCCGAAGCCGCGCTCAGCCGCGGTGACCACGCCGCGGCCACCGCCGACGCCTTCCGCGCCGTGGCCGCGTCTGCGGCCGAACGCACCCTGCTCGACGACGTGCCCGGCCGCACCGCCCACGAGATCGGCACGGTCCTCGCTGCGGTCTTCCCGGGCGAGGCCGACGAGGTGCGACGCGCGGCAGACCTCTTCGACCGCGTCGTCTACGGGCGGGAGTCCGTCGCCGGCACCGACGCGCGTGGCGTCCTCGACCTCGAGGCACGGCTGAGGGCCACACGTCCCCTGCTCTCCACGACGGGCGCGGGTGCCGTGGGCGCCGCCACCGTTGCCGTCGGCGCCGGGAGCGCGCGGTGAGCAACCCGACCCGCGACGCGTCCGCGGCTCCGGTGGCCTCGATGGGGCCGTCCACCGGCCCGGCCACCGGGCTGGGAACCGGGCTGGGGACCCCCGGTCTCGCGGCCTGGAACACCACCGTCCCGCCGCGAGCGCCGCGGAGCCGTCGACGCACGGTCATCCGCGCCCTGGTGCTGGTCCTGGCCGCCGTCTTCGCCATCGGCCTGCTCGTCACGGTCGTCAGCGGGCCCCGTTCCTCGGGCCTGCCCCTCGACCCCGACGACACCGGCCACGGCGGAGCCCGGGCCGTGGCCGAGGTGCTGCGCGGGCACGGCGTCGAGGTGTCGGTCGTGCGCAGCATCGACGAGCTCGAGCGCACCCTCGACTCCTCCGACTCCCGGACCGGTTGGACCGTCGCCCTGACCGACGCCGGCTACCTCGGCCCGGGAGCGGCGCAGCGCCTGACCCGGGCGGTCGAGCAGACCCGCCGCCTCGTCGTCGTCGAGCCCGACGACGTCGAGCTCGACGACCTCGGCCTGCCACTCACCGTGATCGACCACGGCACCGCCGCACGCACCGCCGGCTGCACGTCCGACGTCGCCGACGCCACCGACCGGCTCACCGGGAGCTGGAGCAGCTACGCCTTCCTCGACGAAGGCAGCACGTCCGGCCCGTCCAGCGGATCCGGCTCGTCCAGCGGATCCGGCTCGTCCAACGGATCCGGCCCGTCGACCCGCACGGGCGCCGGCGCGACCCTGTGCTTCCGGCCCGGAGGAACGACCTCCGGCGCGTCGGACACCGGACAGTCCGGGGCCGTCGTCGTGCTGCCCGCGGAAGGACGGGCCCCCGAGACCGTCGTCCTCGGCTCCGCTCGATCCGTGAGCAACGGGCAGGTCCTCGACGCCTCCCACGCCGCGATGACCCTGCGCGCGCTCGGGCCCACCGAGCACCTGCTCTGGTACGTGCCCGGCCTGTCCGACCTCGACGCGGTCGGCCCCTCCGGCGACCAGGTCGCCGACCCGGGCCGGGGCGTGCCCGGTTGGCTCGAACCGGCGGCCTGGCTCCTCGCGGCGGCGGTCATCGCCTTCGCGCTGGCCCGGGGACGCCGGCTCGGGCGTCTCGTCGTCGAGCCGCTGCCCGTCGTCGTCCGCGCCGCCGAGACCACCGAGGCCCGGGGCCGGCTCTACCACCGCGCCGCGGACCGTCCGCTGGCGGCGCGGGCCCTGCGCGAGGGCAGCCGTACGCGACTCGCAGACCGTCTCGGCCTGCCCGGATCCACCGCCGTCACCGCCGTCGTCGACGCCACCGCCCGGGCGTCCGGCCTCCCCCGTCTTGACGTCGAGCGGCTGCTCGACGGGCCCGACCCTGTTACCGACCGCGACCTGCTGCTGCTCGCGCAGCGGCTCGCCGACCTCGAGGAGAGCGTGCGAAACGCATGAGCCAGACGCCCGAGTCCCAGACGAGCGAGGCCCCCGGCACCCCGGTGGCCCAGCCGAACCCCACCACCGGGGCCTACCCCGACGCCGCACCCCACCCGACGCCCGACGCGGCACCCGACCCGACGCGCGACGCCGCGCCGCCGACGCGCGCCCACCACGCGTCCGACAACGCGTCCGGCCACGCTTCCGACGGCGCGTCCAGCCACGCGTCCGACGGCGCGTCGAGGGACGCGTCCGATGCCGCCCGCCACGCCCTCAACGCGGTGCGGGCCGAGGTCGCCAAGGCCGTCGTCGGACAGGACGCCGCGGTCAGCGCGGCCATCGTCGCGCTCCTCGCCCGCGGCCACCTGCTCCTCGAGGGCGTGCCCGGCGTCGCCAAGACGCTCCTCGTCCGCTCGCTCGCGGCCGCCCTCGACCTCACCGCCAAGCGCGTCCAGTTCACCCCCGACCTGATGCCCGGCGACGTCACCGGGTCGCTCGTGCTCGACCCGCGCACGTCCGACTTCACCTTCCGCGAGGGCCCGGTCTTCACCAACCTGCTCCTCGCCGACGAGATCAACCGGACGCCGCCGAAGACCCAGTCGGCCATGCTCGAGGCGATGGAGGAGCGTCAGGTCAGCGTCGACGGCCACCCGCGGCCGCTGCCGACCCCCTTCCTCGTCGCGGCCACGCAGAACCCCGTCGAGTACGAGGGCACCTACCCGCTGCCCGAGGCCCAGCTCGACCGGTTCCTGCTCAAGGTGACGCTGCCGCTGCCGCCGCGCGAGGACGAGGTGGCCGTGCTCCAGCGGCACGCCTCGGGGTTCGACCCGCGCGACCTGTCGACCGCCGGCATCCGGGCCGTCGCGGGCCGGGCCGACCTCGAGGCCGGCGCCGACGCCGTCCGCCGCGTCGAGGTGTCCCCGGAGATCGCCGGGTACATCGTCGACATCGCCCGGGCCACCCGCACGTCGCCGTCGATCTCGCTCGGGGTCAGCCCCCGCGGCGCCACGGCCCTGCTCGCCACGAGCCGGGCCTGGGCGTGGCTCAACGGCCGATGGTTCGTCACGCCCGACGACGTCAAGGCCCTCGCGCACGCCACGCTCGCGCACCGGCTCGCCCTGCGTCCGGAGGCCGAGCTCGAGGGCGTCAGCATCGCGGCCGTCCTCGACAGCGCCCTCTCGTCCGTCCCGGTGCCCCGGTGACCGGAGCCGACCCGTGGTCGTGACGACGCGGGCCGCGTGGGCGCTGCTCGCCGGCGCGGTCCTGCTCGTGTGGTGGCCGACGACGGGCACCGTGGCGCTGTGGGTCCTCGCCGTCGCGGTGCTCGTGGCCGTCGACGTCGCCCTCGCGCCGTCACCGCGTCGCCTCGTCCTCGAGCGCACCGGGCCGGCGCAGGTGCGGCTCGGCGAGACCGCGGCCACCGACCTGCTCGTCACCAACTCCGGGCGCCGTTCCGTGCGAGGCGTGCTGCGCGACGCGTGGCCGCCCTCCACCGGCGCGTCGCCGGACCGTCACCCGCTGCGCGTCCCCGGCGGTGAACGCGTGCGCGTCCGCACTCCCCTGCACCCGACGCGTCGCGGCGACCGGGTCGCCGACCGCGTCACCGTCCGCGCCCTCGGCCCGCTCGGCCTGGCCGGTCGGCAGCGCTCGACAGCGGTGCCCGGCAGCGTGCGGGTGCTGCACCCGTTCCCGGCGCGGCGCCACCTGCCCAGCCGCCTCTCGCGGCTGCGCGAGATCGACGGTCGCTCGGCGGTGCGCCGCCGGGGTCAGGGCACCGAGTTCGACTCGCTCCGCGACTACGTCGAGGGCGACGACGTCCGCTCGATCGACTGGCGTGCCACCGCGCGCCGGCGCTCGGTCGTCGTGCGCACGTGGCAGCCCGAGCAGCACCGTCGCGTCGTCATCGTCGTCGACACCTCGCGCACGAGTGCCGGCCGGGTCGGTGACGTGCCCCGCCTCGATGCCGCGATGGACGCCGCGTTGCTGCTGACCGCCCTCGCGAGCCGCGCACACGACCGCGTCGACGTCATCGCCGGGGACCAGTCCGTCCGGGTCCGGGTCGGCGGGTC
>JAEWFB010000393.1 GCA_023389095.1 Actinomycetes bacterium | reverse complement strand
CGCCGGCCAGCGGGTGCGGCCCGATCTCGTGGACCGTTGGCTGCGCATCGTCGTCGAGGGCGACAGCCACGAGTTCCACACGTCCTCGCGAGCCATCGACGGGGACTGCTGGCGCTACGACGAGCTGACGCTCGACGGCTGGTTCGTCGTCCGCGTCTCGTGGCTTCAGGCGATGTTCCACCAGGACTGGGTCCGGTCGGTGCTCGGCCGCGCCGTCCGTCGACAGGACCTGGCCTTGGGCGCCGACCGGGAGCGGCTCGGCCTGGCCCGCCTCCCGACGACCGTTGGTCGACGCGAGGCGGCCTGAGCCGGCGTGTCCGGCGCGTGTCGCGGGGTGCCGGCGAGCAACGGTCGTCGGTGGGCATGGGCCGCGGCGGGGAGCGCGGCGGGTCAGGAGGCGTCGTGGGCGAGCTCGCCGCCGACGCGGGTCTGGAGCACCTGTGCGCCGCGGATCGCGCCGGGGTCGGTGTGCTCGAGCGCCCACGGGTCGCGGTCGAGGCAGACGAGGTCGGCGAGCTGGCCGGGCGCCAGGCGTCCGACGTCGGTGCGCCCGACCGACGCGTGGGCCGCGACGGTGAACGCGTGCACCGCCTCGTCGAGGGTGACCCGCTCCTCGGGGCGCCAACCGCCGAGCGGGTAGCCGTCGGCGCGCTGGCGCGTCACGGCAGCGTGCAGGCCCCAGAACGGGTTCGGGTCCTCGACGGGCGCGTCCGACCCGAACGCGACGGACACCCCGGCGTCGAGGAAGGTGCGCCACGCGTACGAGGCGAGCCGACGCGGCCCGATGATGGCGTCGGCGAGGTCGAGGTCGGCCGTGCAGTGGCTCGGCTGCATCGAGGCGACGACGCCGAGCGCCCGGAACCGCGGCACGTCGACGGGCCGCACGTGCTGGGCGTGCTCGACGCGCAGCAGGGCGTCGGCACCGACGCCGCCGCACGCGCGGACCGCCTCGAACGCGTCGAGGACGAGTCGGTTGGCCTCGTCGCCGATGGCGTGCGTCGCGACGTCGAGCCCCGACCGCACCGCGAGCAGCGTCCGCTCGACGAGCACGTCGTGCGGCATGGCCGCGATGCCGCACCCCTCGTGCCCGACGAACGGCTCGCTCATGTGGGCGGTGTGTGACCCGAGCGCGCCGTCGCTGAAGAACTTGACCGGCCCGACGCGGAACACGTCGTCGCCCTGGCCCGACCGGCGCCCCTGCGCGATGGCGGCCTCGAGGTCGCCGTCGCGGGTGCACTTGGTGACCCGCAGCCGCAGGACGCCGTCGGCGTGCATCCCGGCGTAGGCGTCGCGCGCGTCCTCGCCGTCGATGTCGGTGATGCTCGTCAGGCCGACCGACAGCAGCCGCCGCTGGCACCGCTCGAGCCACGGCCGCAGCGGTCCCTCGTCGTCGTCGACGGCGAGCAGCAGCTCCTGGGCCTTCTCGCGCAGGATCCCGGTGGGCTCGCCGTCGGCGTCGCGGTCGATCTCGCCGCCGACGGGGTCGGGGGTGTCGCGGGTGATGCCGGCCGCGCGCAGCGTCGCCGTGTTGGCCCACAGGGTGTGCCCGTCGACGCTCGCGAGCGCGGCGAGGCGTCCCTCGGTGACCGAGTCGAGCGCGCGGCGGTCGGGCTGCACGGGCACGTCCCACACGTTGTGGTTCCAGCGCCCGCTGTGGAGCGCGGCCCCGGGCGGGAGCGTCGACGCGTGGGCCGCGACGCGCCCGAGCGCCTCCTCGAGCGACGTGGCGTCGCGCAGGTCGACCGAGGCCATGTCGCGCGAGAGCCACTCGGTGTGCACGTGGGCGTCGTGCAGGCCGGGCATGACGACGACGCCGGGCAGGTCGACGACCTCGCACGATCCGGCAGCGCCGGCCTCGCGGGCATCGGCGCCGACGGCCACGACGCGTCCGTCCTCGACGAGCAGCGCGTCGGTCCACGGCGAGGCGCCACCGGCGGCGACGCCGGTCCAGATGCGGTCGTGGCGCAGGAGTGCCCGGGTCACCGGCCGGGCACCAGGACGAGCTTGCCCGTGGTGCGGCGGCCCTCGAGAGCCTCGTACGCGTCGGCGACCTCGGCGAACGGGTAGCGGCCGCCGATCTCGAGCTTGAGCGAGCCGTCGGCGATGGCGCCGAGCACCTCGCGGGCACGCCACTCGTACTCCTGGCGCGTGGCCACGTGGTCCCCGAGCTTCGGCCGGGTCAGGAAGAGCGAGCCGCCGGCGTTGAGCCGCTGGATGTCGAAGGGCGGCACCTGCCCGCTGGCCCCGCCGAAGAGGACCATCGTGCCGCGCGGTCGCAGGGAGGCGAGCGACGCGTCGAAGGTGGCCTTGCCGACGCCGTCGTACGCGACGTCGACGCCGCGCCCGGCCGCCGCGCGGATCGCGGTCGCAAGGTCCTCGGGAGCCGAGAACTGCGAGTAGTTGATGACGTGCTGGGCGCCGAGGTCGGTGGCGATGGCGAGCTTCTCGTCGGTTCCGGCGGTGGCGACGACGGTGGCCCCGCGCGCGGTGATCATCTGCACGAGCAGCTGCCCGACGCCACCGGCGGCCGCGTGCACGAGCGCGACGTCGCCCTCGGACACCGTGAAGGTGCTCGTGACGAGGTAGTGCGCCGTGAGGCCCTGGAGCATCGCCGCGGCGGCGACCTCGAGGTCGAGCCCGTCGGGCACGTGGACGAGGGCGGTGGCCGGTTTGTTCGCGAGCGTGGACTCGCTTCCGATGGACTGGCACCAGGCGACCCGGTCACCCGGGGTGAAGCCCTCGACGCCGCGTCCGACGGCCACGACGGTGCCGGCACCCTCTTCGCCGAGCACGAACGGCGTCGGCACGGGGTACACGCCCTGCCGCTTGTACACGTCGATGAAGTTGACGCCTGCGGCGGCGACCTCGACCTGCACCTCGCCGGGAGCGGGGTCGGGCACGTCGTGCTCGCGCAGCTCGAGGACGCTGCGGTCGCCGGGCTCGGTGACGAAGACGCTGGTCGCAGTGGTCATGCCCGCCACCCTATGACCGTCGCCGCCGGGCCCACGGAGCGGTGGGCGTGGTGGGCGTGGTGAGGGCGGCGGCTCCGATGCGGACGAGCAGGGCCACCTCCTCCTCGAGGGCCGCCAGCAGCGCTTCGGGGTCGGGCACCACCGACTCGTCGGCCATGATGCCGACCCGCAGGGTGTCGTCGTAGGTGACGATGCAGAAGCCGAGCGTGTGACGCCCCGAGCCGGGCACCCAGCCCAGCACCCCGGCCACCGGGACGCCCGCGAGGTACCGGACCTGCCGTGGCCCGGCGACGTTGGTCGTCACCCCGATCGCCTTGTCGGCGAAGAAGTCGACGACCCGACGCTCGAGCACCGCGGGGCAGCGGCCGATGACGCAGATGAGGGCGAAGGTGAGGGCGGCCTCGGGTGAGGCCTTGAGCCAGTCCATCCGCGCCTTGGACAGGGCGAGGCGACCGAGCGGGGTCGCCTCGCCGCTCGGGAAGCGCAGGAAGACGAGGGCGAACCGGTTGCCGAGCTCGGGGGGCAGCGGCTCGTCGAGCGGCCGCACGTTGACGGGGACCATCGTCGCGAGGTCGACCGGCGTGCGACCGCGCTCCTGCTGGTAGGCGTGCAGGGCGCCCGCGACGGCGCTCATCAGCACGTCGTTGAGGGTGGCGCCGACGAGCCTGCCGACGCCCTTGAGGTCGCCGAGCGGCAGGGGCTGCGTCCAGACGAGACGCTTGCGCCGCCCCGGCACTCCGCCGACCGCACTCGCGGGGTTGGTCGTCAGCAGCAGGTCGGAGACGACCTGGCCGGTGCGGAGGGTGAGGCGGGCCGCGTCGGTGACAGCAGGGCGGGCCCCTCTGGAACGCAAGCGGTTCCAGGCAGAACGCCCGGAGGTGCGGGCGAGTCGCAGGCTCGACCCGAGGGCCCCGGGCGCTGCGGGAACGCCCACGGGCAGCGTCGCCAGATCGGCGGCCGCCGGAGGGCCGACGAGGTCGCCCGGCACTCCGTCGACGTCCTCGGTCAGCCCGAGCAGCACCCGCGTCAGGGCGATCCCGTCGGCGAGGGCGTGGTGACTGCGGAAGACGAGGGCCGCCCCCGGCCCGTGGCCGTCGACGAGGTGCGCCTCCCAGAGCGGATGCGTGCGGTCGAAGGGCCGCGGGAGCTGCTCCTCGACGTAGGCCTGCAGCTCGGCGTCGGCCTCGGCAGCCGTCCCCCGCCCCGAGAGGGTGGCCCGTCGCACGTGCCGCGCGAGGTCGAAGTCGGGGTCGTCCTCCCACCGGTAGCGGCCCAGGACCCGCGCGGACCGCCGGGGCCGCTGGCTGAAGACGGGGTAGGGCTCCACGATCCGGGTGCGCAGCACGTCGAGCACGCGGTCCCAGTCGGGCACCGACTCGAGGAGCACGACGGACACGACGACCATGAGGTTGGTCGGGCGGTCCATGGTCAGCCAGAGCACGTCCGCCGGGCCCATCCGCCGGGGTGGGCGCCCGGGGCGGGCGGCAGCCATGGCCTAGGCGGTCGCCAGCCGCGCCAGCGCGTCACCGTCGACGCGGAAGGTCGTCCAGTCGTCGAGCGGGCGCGCCCCGTGCGAGCGGTAGAAGGCGATCGAAGGGGCGTTCCAGTCGAGCACCGTCCACTCCAGACGTGTCCACCCGCGCTCGACGCACGTGGCCGCCAGCTCGGAGAGCAGCGCCGTGCCGATGCCGCCGCCGCGCGCAGCGGGGTCGACGAAGAGGTCCTCGAGCCAGATGCCCGGCTGTCCCGTCCATGTCGAGAACGTCGTGAACCACAGCGCCATGCCGACGACGCGTCCGTCCTGCTCGGCGACGTGCGCCGACGCCACCGGTGCGCCGTCGGCGGGGAACAAGGCCCGGCCGAACTGCTCGGGCGTCGCGACGGCCGCCTCGGGCTCCTTCTCGTAGTCGGCGAGGGCCTGCACGAGCCGCAGCAGCTCGGGCACGTCGTGGGGCTCGGCGCGGCGCACGAGGAAGGCGGGGCTCCCGGCGAGCGGCGCGGGGTCGGCGCTCGCACCGGGGGTCTGCGCCGGGGCGTGCTCGGTGGTGTGCTCGGGGGTGTGCGCGCCGCTCTGCTCGGAGGTCTCGGAGGTCATGGACCCATCGTGCCGTGGTCGGGCGGTGTGGGTGGTCCGACGTAGGCTGGGCCCATCATGAGCACGCTCTTCGACGACCTTCCCATGCCCGGATTCGAGCGCGGCGGGGCCGGCAACCCAGCAGCGGCCGGGCGCGCCGGCGAGGTCACCGAGCGGGGCGTGCCGACGTGGGCCGAGGCCGCTGCGCAGGGTGGCGTCGCGACGCCCGGGGCGTCGGCACCCCTCGACCCCGAAGCACTCCTGCGGGGCCTCAACCCGCAGCAGCGCGAGGCCGTCGTCCACGAGGGCGGCCCCCTGCTCATCGTCGCCGGCGCCGGCTCGGGCAAGACCCGCGTGCTGACCCACCGCATCGCCTGGCTGCTCGGCGAGCGCGGCGTGCAGCCGGGCCAGGTCCTCGCCATCACCTTCACGAACAAGGCGGCGGCCGAGATGCGCGAGCGCGTCGAGGCCATCGTCGGCCCGCGGGCGCGCGCCATGTGGGTCATGACCTTCCACTCCGCGTGCGTGCGCATCCTGCGGCGCGAGGCCGCCAAGGTCGGCATGAAGTCGACGTTCTCGATCTACGACGCCGCCGACAGCCAGCGCCTCATGGGCCTCGTGCTGCGCGACCTCGACCTCGACCCCAAGCGCTACCCGCCGCGCAGCTTCTCCGCGCAGGTCAGCAACCTCAAGAACGAGCTGATCGACGAGGAGACCTACGCCTCGCAGGTGGCCGAGGGCACCCACTACGACCGCACGGTGTCGCAGGCCTACACGCAGTACCAGCGCCGCCTGCGCCAGGCCAACGCCCTCGACTTCGACGACATCATCATGATGACCGTCAACATCCTGCAGGCCTTCCCCGACGTCGCCGAGTACTACCGGCGCCGGTTCCGGCACGTGCTCGTCGACGAGTACCAGGACACCAACCAGGCGCAGTACCAGCTGATCCGCGAGCTCGTCGGCGAGGTCAAGGGACCCGAGGGCGCCTACGCCGTGCCGCCGGCCGAGCTGTGCGTCGTCGGCGACTCCGACCAGTCGATCTACGCCTTCCGCGGCGCGACGATCCGCAACATCCTCGAGTTCGAGAAGGACTACCCGGACGCCCGCACCATCCTGCTCGAGCAGAACTACCGCTCCACGCAGCGCATCCTGCGGGCCGCCAACGCCGTCATCGCGCGCAACGAGGGCCGCCGGGCCAAGAACCTGTGGACCGACTCCGGCGACGGCGCGATGATCGTCGGCTACGTCGCCGACAACGAGCACGACGAGGCGGCCTTCGTCGCCAAGCAGATCGACGACCTCGCCGAGCACGGCGTCAAGCCCGGCGACGTCGCTGTCTTCTACCGCACCAACGCCCAGAGCCGCGCCGTCGAGGAGGTCCTCGTGCGTACCGGCCTGCCCTACAAGGTGGTCGGTGGCACCCGGTTCTACGAGCGGCGCGAGATCAAGGACGCCCTCGCCTACCTGCGCGTCGTGTCCAACCCCACCGACACGGTCAACCTGCGCCGCATCCTCAACACGCCCAAGCGCGGCATCGGCGACCGTGCCGAGGCGTGCGTCGCGGCCCTCGCCGAGCGCGAGCGCATCCCGTTCGTCGCGGCGCTCGGACGGGCCGAGGACGCCCCCGGCATCGCGACCCGGTCGGTGGCTGCGATCCAGGGCTTCACCTCGATGCTCGAGCAGCTGCGGCTCGTCTACGAGAGCGGCGGCGGCATCGCCACGCTCCTCGAGGCCGTCCTCGACCAGAGCGGCTACCTCGCCGAGCTGCGGGCCAGCCAGGACCCGCAGGACGAGACCCGCATCGAGAACCTCGCCGAGCTCGTCGCCGTCGCGCAGGAGTACGACGAGCGTCGGGCCCGCGACGCCGCGGAGGCCGAGGTCACGGGCGAGGCAATCTCGACGCCGGGCCAGCCCGACGCCGAGCCCGAGGACGTCGCCCCGGCAGGCCCGCTCGAGGAGTTCCTCGAGCAGGTCTCGCTCGTGGCCGACGCCGACGAGATCCCCGACGAGCCCGAGGCGCAGGCCCAGGGCGTCGTCACCCTCATGACGCTGCACACCGCCAAGGGCCTGGAGTTCCCCGTCGTCTTCCTCACCGGCATGGAGGACGGCACCTTCCCGCACCTGCGCGCCCTCGGCGACCCGAAGGAGCTCGAGGAGGAGCGGCGGCTCGCCTACGTCGGCATCACCCGGGCCCGCGAGCGGCTCTACCTGACCCGAGCCGCCGTGCGCTCGGCCTGGGGTGCCCCGCAGTACAACCCGCCCTCGCGCTTCCTCGACGAGATCCCCGGCGACCTGCTCGACTGGCAGCGCCTCGGCCCCTCCTTCAGCGGCGCCCGCGGGTCCGACCGGCCGGCCGTGGCGACGCTCGCGGCCCGGCCGGGCGTCCGCAGCCCCGGCAAGCGCCCGGTCATCTCGCTCGACGCCGGCGACCGCGTCAGCCACGACGCGTTCGGCCT
>JAEWFB010000563.1 GCA_023389095.1 Actinomycetes bacterium | reverse complement strand
AGGCGCAGGCCGTGGCTGCGGTCGGAGAGGTCCTTGAGGTCGGAGATGCCCTGCAGCTTCTTGGCCTGGACGAGGTCCTTGACCTTGTCGATGACCTTCTCGGGGCCGACGAGGTAGGGCAGCTCGGTGACGACGATGCCCTTGCGGCGCGGGGTGATCGACTCGACGCGGGCCGTGGCGCGGGTGCGGAAGCTGCCGCGGCCGGTGAGGTAGGCGTCGCGGATCCCCTCGAGGCCGACGATCCTGCCGCCGCACGGCAGGTCGGGACCGGGCACGAACTTCATCAGCTCGTCGAGGGAGCACGTCGGGTTGGCGATGAGGTGGCGCGCCGCGCCGATGACCTCGACGAGGTTGTGCGGCGGCATGTTCGTGGCCATGCCGACGGCGATGCCGGAGGCGCCGTTGACGAGCAGGTTGGGGAACGCCGCGGGCAGGACGCCGGGCTGCAGCTGGGTGTCGTCGTAGTTCGGGACGTAGTCGACGGTGTCCTCGTCGAGCCCCGAGACCATGAGCAGGGCGGCGTCGGCCATCCGGGCCTCGGTGTACCGGGCGGCGGCCGGGCCGTCGTCGAGCGAGCCGAAGTTGCCGTGCCCGTCGACGAGCGGCAGGCGCAGCGTGAACGGCTGGGCCATGCGCACGAGGGCGTCGTAGATCGCCTGGTCGCCGTGCGGGTGGTACTTGCCCATGACCTCGCCGACGACGCGCTGGCTCTTGACGTGGCCGCGGTCGGGACGCAGGCCGAGCTCGTTGGCGCCGTAGAGGATCCGACGCTGGACCGGCTTCAGCCCGTCACGCGCGTCGGGCAGGGCACGGGAGTAGATGACGCTGTAGGAGTACTCGAGGAAGGCGTTCTGCATCTCCTCCTCGACGTCGATCCCGACGATCTTCTCCTCGAAGTCCTCGGGCGGAGGCGTGGTGGTGGTGCGTCGGGCCATGCCGGGTACTGCTCCTTGCCGTGCTGCTGGCGGATGAACACCCCATCTTCGCGCAGGCCGGTCAGGTCGGCTCACCTGCCACGCCGAAACGGCCCCAGTGGGCCGCCTCGGAGCCGGTCCGACGGTGCCGGCGCAGGCTGGGGCTCTTCGGCCCGGGCACCGCGTACCCGAGCGAGACGACCCCGACGACGTGGCGCGCGTCGGGGATGCCGAGGGCCGCCTTGACGGCCGGGTGGCGCGGCGCGGGCACGCCGAAGAAGAGGCTGCCGAGGCCCTCGTCGGTCGCGGTGAGCAGCACGAGGAGGGCCGCCATGCCGGTGTCGATGTCCCAGTACGGCACCGGCCAGCGCGCCTCGTCGCGGTCGGTCCAGCCCTTGTCCGGGGCTGCGTAGCGGTCGAGGTAGGCATCCTTGTCCGACAGGCACAGGACGAGCACCGGGGCCGCCTTGATCCCGGCGAGCCACGGGTCGTCGTCGCCCGACGCATCCGACGCGCCCGACGCATCCGGCGCTTCGTCCTCGGCGGACGCGTCCCAGAAGACGCGACGCTCGGCGTCGGTCGACAGCACGAGGAAGTCCCAGCCCTGGCTGAACCCGGCGCTGGGGGCCCGCACGGCGTTGTCGAGGCAGCGCTGCACGACCTCGCGCGGCACCGGGCGGTCGGGGTCGTAGCGGCGGCACATGCGACGGGCACGGACGACCTCGGTGAACTCCATGTGGCCAGCCTCGCATCACGGGTGCGCCTTCGGCACGACGTGACACCATGGGCCCCATGGTTTCGGGAGCGGACCAGCAGGCCGGCACCGGCGCGCCCGGGGCCGTGCAGACCCCCACCGGGCCGTCCGCCGTCGGCGCGACGCCATCCGGGGCGAGCGACGACCGCGCGTCCGGGCCCGTCGAGTGGGAGGCCGACGTCGTCCTGCGCGACGGCACGGTCGCGCACGTGCGCCCCATCGCCCCCGCCGACGCCGACGGCATCCGCACCTTCCACGCCCGCCAGTCCGACGAGTCGATCTACCTGCGCTTCTTCGCCCCGCTGCGCCACCTGAGCGATCGCGACGTGCACCGCTTCACCCACGTCGACCACCACGACCGCGTCGCCCTCGTGGCCACCCTCGACGACGAGATCATCGGCATCGGCCGCTACGACCGCATCGACGCGGCGAGCGCCGAGGTGGCCTTCAACATCTCCGACCACTACCAGGGCAAGGGCATCGGGTCGGTGATGCTCGAGCACCTCGCCGCCATCGCCCAGGAGCAGGGCATCACCCGCTTCGCCGCGGAGGTGCTGCCCCAGAACCGCAAGATGCTCCAGGTGTTCCGCGAGGCCGGCTACGAGGTGTCCCACCACGTCGAGGACGGCGTCGTCGAGGTGTCCTTCGACATCCTGCCCACCGAGCAGAGCAAGGCCGTGCAGCTGGCGCGCGAGCACCGTGCCGAGGCCCGCAGCATGAGCACGATCCTCTTCCCGCAGCGCGTGGCCATCATCGGCGCGAGCCGGCGCGAGGAGTCGATCGGCGCGCTCGTGCTGCGCAACATCCTCGCCGCCGGCTTCGCGGGCGAGATCTACCCGATCCACCGCCTCGCCGACACGATCCAGGGACTGCGGGCCTACCCGAGCATCGCCGACGTGCCCGAGCAGGTCGACCTGGCCGTGGTCGTCGTGCCGGCCGAGCAGGCCGTAGAGGTCGTCAAGGAGTGCGGCAAGGCCGGCGTCCGCGCCCTGCTCGTCATGTCCTCCGGGTTCGCCGACGCGGGGGAGGAGGGCGCGCGCCTGCAGGACCGGCTGCGCCGACGCGTACGGCGGGCCGGCATGCGCCTCATCGGCCCCAACAGCTTCGGGCTCGTCAACAACGACCCCGAGGTGCGGCTCAACGCGACGCTGGCCCCGGTCATCCCCGACCGCGGGCGCCTCGGGCTCTTCGCCCAGAGCGGCGCGCTCGGCGTCGCGGTCCTGGCCTCGGCGGCGCGTCGTGGCCTCGGCATCTCGGTGTTCGCCTCGGCGGGCAACCGCGTCGACGTGTCGGGCAACGACCTCATGCAGTACTGGATCGACGACCAGTCCACCGACACCGTGGGGCTCTACCTCGAGTCGATGGGCAACCCCCGCAAGTTCTCCCGCATCGCCCGGCAGCTGGCCCAGGTCAAGCCGGTCGTCGTCGTGTCCTCCGGCGTCTCCAGCTACGCGGCGCCGCCCGGGCACCGCACCCGCGTCACCCACGCCCCGCCGCAGGCCTTCGACGCCCTGCTGCGCCAGGCCGGTGTCATCCGCGTCGAGAACGTCCACCAGCTCTTCGACGTCGCGCAGCTGACACTGCACCAGCCGCTGCCCAAGGGGGAGCGGGTCGCCATCGTCGGCAACTCCGACGCCCTCGGCGCGCTCAGCGCGTCGGCGTGCCTCAGCTGGGGGATGCGCGTCACCCACGGACCGGTGTCGCTGCTGCCGCAGGCCTCCGCGGAGGAGTTCGCGGCCGCGCTCGACGCCGCGTTCGCCGACGACGACGTCGACAGCGTCGTGGCCGCGTTCATCCCGCCCCTCGTCACCCAGGACGAGGAGGTCCTCACAGCGGTGCGCTCGATCGTTGCCAGCCACGAGAAGCCTTGCGTGGCAACGTTCCTCGGCATGCGGGGGGTCGGCGACCTACTGTCGTACGAGCAGGACGGGCAGCACCGCTCCGTACCGGTGTACTCGATGCCCGAGGACGGCATCCGCGCCCTCAACGCGGTGACGCGGTACGCCCAGTGGCGCTCCCGCGACCGCGGCACCCAGGTGAGCCCGATCGGCATCGACCGCCTGCGTGCCGAGCGCATCATCGACGAGGTGCTCGTCGGCTCGCCGGAGGGCCGTGCCCTGACCCGCGAGGAATCGCGCGACCTGCTCGGCTCCTACGGCATCCGCCTCTGGCCCGCCGTCGAGGTCACCACCGCCGACGCGGCCGTCGCCGCCGCCGACCTGCTGACCTACCCCGTCATCCTCAAGTCCACCTCGCCGGTCGTACGCCACCAGCCCGGTCTCGTCGGCGTGCGTGGCGACCTCGTCGACGCCGAGGCGGTCCGCGAGGCGCACGCGTCGCTGACCGGGCGGCTCGGCCCGCTCGGTGCCGACCGGTTCGTCGTGCAGCGGATGGCCGTGCCGGGGGTCTCCTGCGTCGTGCGCGCCAGCGAGGACCCCCTCTTCGGGCCGGTCGTCTCCTTCTCCGTCGCCGGGCCGCCCACCGAGCTGCTCGGCGACATCGCCCACCGCATCCCGCCGCTCACCGACGTCGACGTCACCGACCTCATCGACGGCGTCAAGGCGGCGCCCCTGCTGAGCGGCCACCGTGGCGCGGCCCCCGTGCACCGCGCGGCGCTCGCCGACCTCGTGGCGCGCCTGTCCGTCCTCGCCGACGACCACCCGGAGCTCGCGTCCGTCGAGCTCAACCCGGTCAACGCGTGGACCGGCGGCGTCGACGTGCTCGGCGCCGAGGTCGTCGTGCGGCACGCCCTCGTGCGCAAGGACCCCGGCCGGCGCCGCATGACCTGAGCGTCCTCGACGCGTCACTGACGCGTCCCCGGCCTGTCCCTGGCGTAGCCCTCCGACCGGCTCCGGCCTGTGGACGACGCGTCGCCACGAGCGCCCGGCGTCCACACCCACAGGTCGACGTGGGCGGCGTCGGGCCGGTCGGGTGCAAGGATGGGGGCATGCGACGCACGACCCAGGACGCACACCGGGCCCTCCCCGACGACCTCACCGCGGACATCACCCGCGCGGGCTACTACCCGGACCTCGTGTGCGACGTCGTCGAGTCGGCCATCGCCGACGACGAGGTCGTCAGCCACCTCGTGCACCAGGAGACGACCTTCGACCACGAGACGGTCCGCCGTCACGTCACGGTGCTCGTCGTCACGCCGCAGCGCCTCGTCATCGCCCACGCCGACGACCACGCCGAGCCCGACGACAAGCTCATGGCCACCGCCACCACCGAGACCGTGCCCCTCGCCGCCGTCCGCGGGGTCATGCTCACCCACGTCGTGTCCGAGCCCGAGACGTTCAGCGCGGGCAGCCACGGACGCGACCTCACCCTGACCCTCGGCTGGGGCGCCGTGAGCCGCCTCGACATGATCCCCGCCCAGTGCGGCGACCCCGAGTGCACGGCCGACCACGGTTTCGAGGGCACCATCGCCTCCGACGACATCTCCCTGCGCATCAGCTCGGCCGCCGACGGCGAGGCCGCCGTCGGCAAGGCGATGCGGTTCGCGCGCGTCCTGTCGGCGAGCATCGGCGGCGGCTCGGCCCTCTGACGGTGACGACCCTCGACGCGTCCGCGTCGTCGCTCGACTGGTCCGGCCCGACGCTCGCGTCGGTGCTGCCGTCGGTCGCCGCCGCCCTCGGCGTACCCGCCTACGCCGGGCGCGACGTCCTCGGCCTGGCCGAGGCCGCCCGCACGGTCGTCGTCCTCGTCGACGGCCTCGGCCACGACCTGCTGCGCCAGCGCAGCGGCCACGCCCCGTTCCTGCGCTCACGGTTCGGCTCGATGCAGCGGGTCCCCTGCGGGTTCCCCACCACGACGGCCACCTCGATGGGCTCCTTCGGCACGGGGCTGCCTCCCGGCAGCCACGGTCTCGTCGGCATGCAGGTGCTCGACCCCGACACCGACCGCGTCCTCAACGAGCTGTCCTGGGAGAACGGGCCCGACCCGCGCGCCTGGCAGCCGCACCCGACGGTGTTCGAGGAGGCAGCCGCCGCCGGGCTCGCCGTCACCATGGTCGGCCCGCACTACTTCGACGGCTCCGGCCTCACCACGGCCGCCCTGCGCGGCGGGGGCTTCCGCGCCGCCCATGCCCTCGAGGCCCGGGTCGACGCCGCGCTGTCGGCGGTCCGGGCCACGCCCCGGTCGCTCGTGTACCTCTACTGGGGCGAGGTCGACAAGGTCGGGCACGTGCACGGCTGCCAGTCCTGGCAGTGGGGCGACGAGGTCGAGGCGGTCGACGCCGCGCTGCGCCGCCTCGTCGCCGGGGTCCCGGCCGACACCTCCGTCGTCGTCACCGCCGACCACGGCATGGTCGACGTGCCCTTCGAGGCACGCGTCGACCTCGTCGACGAGCCGTCCCTCATGAGCGGGGTGCGGCACCTCGGCGGCGAGCCCCGCAACCTCCAGCTCTACACGCAGGCCGGGGCGCTAGCCGACGTCGCGATGGCGTGGGGCGAGCGCTTCGCCGGCCGGGCCCGCGTGCTGACCCGCGAACAGGCCGTCGACGAGGGCTGGTTCGGCGCCGTGAGCGCGCGAGTGGCCCCCCGCATCGGCGACCTGCTGGTGGTCACCGGCGACGGCCTGGCCGTCGTCCACTCCGGCCTCATGCGTCCCGAGGTCGTGCGCCTGCTCGGCCTGCACGGGTCGACGAGCGAGGCGGAACTCGCAGTGCCCGTGGTCGTGGTGCCACCCCGCCTCGGGCCCTAGGGTGGTGCCCCGTGGCTGAGCTCGTCTTCTTCTCCGGGACCATGGACTGCGGCAAGTCGACGCTCGCCCTCCAGATGGACCACAACCACGGCGCCCGCGGGCGCGTCGGCCTCATCTACACCAAGATGGACCGTGCCGGCACCAACGTCCTGTCCTCGCGCCTCGGCCTGTCGACGGGCGCGCTCGAGGTCGAGGACACCCTCGACTTCTGGGAGTCCGTCGTCGACCGGGCCACGTCCGGACAGCGCATCGACTACCTCATCTGCGACGAGGCCCAGTTCTACACCGGCGAGCAGGTCGAGCAGCTGGCCCGCATCGTCGACGAGATGGACATCGACGTCTTCGCCTTCGGCATCACGGCCGACTTCCGCACCGAGCTGTTCCCGGGCAGCAAGCGCCTCATCGAGCTGGCCGACCGCGTCCAGGTGCTCCAGGTCGAGGCGCTGTGCTGGTGCGGCCGCCGCGCCACGACGAACGCCCGCGTCCTCGACGGCGTCATGGTCGTCGAGGGCGAGCAGGTCGTCGTCGGTGACACCAAGCCGGGTGACGGCGTCGTCGAGTACGAGGTGCTGTGCCGGCGCCACTACATGCGGCGGATGACCTCGCACGCGGCCCGCGCCGCGGCGGTCTCGCCCGAACTGCTGCCCTTCGACCTCGACGTGTGCCCGTTGCCGCCGCTGCCGATCACGCAGGCCGACTGACGCGTCGGCGCGAGGGGCGGTGTGATCGCCGTCAGTCGCCGTCAGTCGCCGTCAGTCGCCGCGGCGGCCGAACATGATGTCGTCCCAGCTCGGGACGCTCGGACGCCCGGACTTGCGGGCCGGGGCCGGGGCCGGCCGGCGCGGGGGAGCAGGGCGCGGGGCGCTTCCCGTCGCGCGCTCCTCGATGAGCTCGCCCGACTCGCCGTCCGCGGCGTCGGGCCCGTCCCGCCCGTCGGCCCTCTCGGTCGGCAGCTCGGGGCGCCGCACCGCAGGGACCGGCCGGGCGTCGTCGGCGGGCGCGGCGTCGAGGGGCGCGGCGTCGGCCGAGCTCGCCGTCTCGTCCTGGGGAGCAAGGGCGCCCAAGGCGTCCAGGGCACCCAGGGTGGCGGCCTCTACGTCTAGGGTGGCCGCCGGCTCGGGGGACTCGTTCGCGTCGACCGCCTGCGGAGCCTCGACCGGTCCGACCGGCCCGACCGGCTCGAGCGGCTCGAGCGGCTCGCTCGGCTCGACGACGTCACGCGTCGATCGGGCCTCGACGTGCGCGGCCGGCTCGGCCGGTCGGGGGCGGACCGCGGCGCGGTCCTGGCGCACCGGCTGCGTGCGCTCGGCCCGGCGGGCCTTGCGAGCGGCGGCCTCGGGGCCGATGCGGTCCTCGGCGCTGCCGTGCTTCTCGACCTCCGGGTCGTCCTCGGGGTGGGTG
>JAEWFB010000373.1 GCA_023389095.1 Actinomycetes bacterium | reverse complement strand
TGTCCCCAGGCGGCGGCCCGCTCGACGAGCTGGCGCGGCGTCGCGGTGCCGTAACGCATCGAGTAGCCGCTCGCGACGTGCAGGTGGACGAAGCCTTCGCCGCCGCGGGCGACCCGGGCCGCCGGGGCCGCCGTGGTGGTGGTGGTGGTGGTGGTCGTGCTCGTCATGCCTTGCTCGCACGGCTCCTCGACCCGGACGAGACCGGGGTGATGGTCCGCGGCAGCGGCACGGCGATCGGCACCCCGAGCAGGTCCTGGACGATCTCGAGGAACATCTCGGCCTGGCGGAGCAGGTCGTCGGCCTCGCGCGGGGCGATGTGCCCGCCGCGGTCGACGACGGACCGGCGCGCGGAGCACGCGGCGAAGAAGGCGGCCCACTCCCCCAGCTCGGGGGCGACGACGGGCAGCACCTGCCAGACGCTCCGGGGGCGGGACCGTGGCGTCGGCGCCGTGCGGGCCGCGACGAGGGCGGCGGCGGCACGCAGGGCACCGAGGTGGGCGTCGCGGTAGCGCTCGGTGGCCTCGCTCGCGCGGCAGGCCGACTCGAGGGTGTCCCTCGAGCGGTCGAGCAGGGTGAGCACGGCGATCGAGATGGGTGGGCGGTGCAGCGGTGCGGCGGCCACGGGTCGGCTCCTCTCAGGTGCGGAGGCGGGTACGGGTGCAGGTGCGGCGGACATCAGTCGGCGACCCGGACGAGCGACCAGTGGTCATCCCGCGGGGACGCGTCGTGGGCGAGGTCGTAGACCCCGGACGCGAACGACCACCCCGGGCTCGCCTCGACCCGCCAGACGTGCTGCTCGCTCGCGGCGGCGACGAGCGTCTCGCCGGGGCGCACCTGCGACTCCTCGGCGTCGAGCGCGTCGTGCCACCACGCCCGGCGCTCGCGCCACTGGGCGAGAACCTCCCGCACGACGTAGAGGCGGCCCTTCCAGATGAAGGCCTCGGGCCGCTCCCGGGCGGCGTCCTCGGACCGGACCCTGACCTGCACGACATCACTGAACCTGCGCACCACGACACGTCTCCCTCGGACACGTCGAAGCGGGAGGTCACGACCCAGGCCGCCCGCGCCCCACACGGACAGCCGACACCCCAACCGACGACTGGACTGAACGATGATCGTTCGAACATCTGTTCGAACATCATCAGCGTAACCCCTGCCGCCGACACCGTGTCAAGGCGGTCCACCACCCACGGCCGGAGCGCCGGGTTCGGCCCGTTCCGTCCCCTGTGGACCGGAGCTGAGTACCGGTGCTCAGGAGCACCGCAACGGCCTCGACCAGAGTGGGAGCACCACGGGCCCGGTCCGTGGCCGGAGGGGCGCAGGGGTCCCGTCCGTCCACGACCCGGGCCCGTCCCGCACCCGGGCGACGGGCGCGGCAGTCCCCTCCCCTTGCGCCGGTCCGGGGAATGCGGGAGCGTCGGCAGCGTCGGAGACCGCCCGGCCGAAGGAGTCGCGTGGGCGCCGAGCTCATCCCCATGGCCTTCACCACCGGTTGGGGCAGTGGCATCAACGCGTACGCGGTCGTGCTCGTCCTCGGGCTCGCCGACCGCTTCCTCCACCTCGCACAGATCCCCGACGCCCTGGCCCGCACCGACGTCCTCGTCGGCGCCGCGGTCCTCTTCGTCCTCGAGCTCGTCGCCGACAAGATCCCCTACGTCGACTCGGTGTGGGACTCGGTCCACACCGTCGTGCGACCAGCCGTGGGCGCGACGATCGGCTACCTCATCGGCCACGAGACCGCGAGCCTCGCCGCCGCGGTCGGTGCCGCCACGGGAGGCGTCGCGGCGCTCGTGTCGCACGGCGTCAAGGCCGGCCTGCGCGGCATCATCAACACCTCGCCCGAACCCGCGAGCACCATCGTCGTCAGCACCGGGGAGGATCTCACGGTCACCGGCGTCACGGCCCTCGCGATCGCCCACCCGTGGGCGGCCGCGACGATCGCGCTGCTGCTCCTCGCGGCGGGTGCGTTCCTCGTGTGGACGCTCGCGGGGCGCCTGCGCCGGCTCAAGCGCCGCTACGACGCCTGGGGCGAGCGCGTCGGGATCGCCGCCCCCACCGGACGCGTCGCACCCGCCGACGACGGGCCGGGCGTCCGACCTCGCCGACGACGGGCCGACCCGACGCGCCCGCCCCCGACGGACGACACGCAGCCCGGCCCCCCGGGCTGATCCCGGGCCAGCCCCCTGGACCGTCAGAGCCGGCCGAAGACCTCGAGGGTCGCCGAGGACCGGTTCATCGTGATGAAGTGGATGCCGGGCGCACCCTCGTCGAGGAGGCGCTGGGCCGACTCTGTGGCGATGGCCATCCCCTCGGCCCGCACGCCGGCGGCGTCCTCGCCGTGGCGGTCGAGGCGGTCGGTGACCGCGGCCGGCATGGGCTGGCCCGCGAGCTGGGCCATCCGCACCACCTGGCGCGCGTTGGTGATCGGCATGATCGCGGGCACGACGGGCAGCCGCGACCCGCGCCGGGCCAGCTCGTCGCGCAGCCTCAGGTAGTTGTCGACGTCGAACACCATCTGGGTGATGGCGAACTCGGCCCCCGCCCGCTCCTTGCGGATGAGGGCCTCGGCGTCCTCCGAGAGGTCGCCGGACTCGGGGTGGCCGTCGGGGAAGGCCGCGACGCCCACGGTGAAGTCGCCCAGCCCGCGCACGAGGGAGACGAGCTGGTCGGCATGGTCCAACCCCTCCGGGTGGGCCACCCACGGCTGGCCGAGGCCGCCCTGCGGGTCGCCGCGCAGGGCGAGGATGTTGCGCACGCCGGCCGAGGCGTACGCGCCGACGATGCCGCGCAGCTCGGTCACCGAGTGCCCGACGCACGTCAGGTGCGCCATCGGCGTCAGGGTCGTCTCGTCGAGGATCCGCTGGGTCAGGCGCACCGTGCGGTCGCGGGTGCCGCCACCGGCCCCGTAGGTGATCGACACGAAGCTCGGCGAGATCTTCTCGAGGCGTCGGACGGCCTCCCACAGCTGCACCTCGGAGACGTCGTCCTTCGGCGGGAAGAACTCGAAGCTGAAGGTGGGGTTGTCGGCCTCGATCATGGCCGGGATGGAGCGGGTGAACCGCTCCGCCCGTGTCATCGAGGATGCCGTGCCGTGCGCCATGCCGTTCACCCTAGGCCCCACCCGTCCGCGGCGCGTGGGCTGTTCACGCGACGGTGCTGCGCCCGCGTAGGCTGACCACGAAATCCCGACTCGCTCGACTCGCTCGATGGAGGAGCCCGTGCAGACCCCCACCGACCTCGACGTGCTGCGCCGTCGGGTGCAGCAGGCGATCGACGGCCAGGTCACTGGGGCCACGACGGCGCTGGCCGCCATCGGCGAGGAGACGGCGCCGCTCGTGTCGGCCGTCTCGGGCTTGCTGTCCGGAGGCAAGGGCCTGCGCGCCGGGTTCCTCTACTGGGGCTACCGCGCGGCAGGCGGCGGCGACTCCGACGCCCTCGTGCGGCTCGCGGCCAGCATGGAGTTCTTCCAGGCCGCGGCACTGCTCCACGACGATGTCATGGACCGCAGCGACACCCGGCGCGGCAAGCCCTCGGCCCACCGGTCGGTGGCCACGCTGCACAACGACCACGGCTGGTCCGGCGACTCCGACCGGTTCGGCGAGGGCACGGCGATCCTCGCCGGTGACCTCTGCCTCACGTGGTGCGACGAGCTCTACGCCTCGTGCGGCCTGCCCACCACCGAGCTGACGCGCGGGCGTGCCCTCTTCGACCTCATGCGCACCCAGCTCATGGGTGGACAGTTCCTCGACCTGCTCGAGTCGGCCCGGGGCTGGGACGGCCTCGACCTGCGCGCGCGGGTCGCCTCGGCACGCAAGGTGATCCGCTTCAAGAGCGCCAAGTACACCATCGAGCACCCGCTGCTCATCGGCGCCCTCGTCGGGGGCGCCCCCGACGAGGCGCTCGGCCCCCTGTCCGACTACGGCCTCGCGCTCGGCGAGGCCTTCCAGCTGCGCGACGCCCTGCTCGGCGTGTTCGGCGACCCCGAGGCCACCGGCAAGCCGGCGGGCGACGACCTGCGCGAGGGCAAGCGCACCGTCCTGCTCGCCCACGCCCTCGACGCCGCGACCGATCCGCAGCGCCACCTCGTCGAGGCGCTCATCGGCCGTGACGACCTCGACCTCGGCGGCGTCGAGTCGATCCGCGCCGTGCTCGTCGACACCGGAGCCGTCGACCGCGTCGAGGCGCTCATCACCGAGCTCGCCGATGCCTCCCGCGACGCCGTCGCCCGGGGCCGGGCCACCGGCGTCCTCGACGACGCCGCACTCGACGTGCTCGAGGGTCTCGTCGAGGTCTCGACGGCGCGCCACGCCTGAGGCGTCAGCGCCGTCCGGGCCGTCCGGGCCGTCCGGGCCGTCCGAGCCGTCAGAGCCGTCAGGGCCTCAGAAGGCGAGCTCCTGGGCACGTCGGCGGATCTCGGTCTTGTGCCCGGCACGGAGGGCGTCGATCGGCGCGCCCTCGACGGGCAGCGTCGGGTCGGGGGTGAAGAGCCACTCGATGATCTCGTCGTCGTCCATGCCGCCGTCGGCGAGGACGGTGAAGGTGCCCCGCAGCTCGGGCCGCGGCCCGGAGTCGTCGAGGAACTTGGCCGGCACCGCCGGGACGCGACGCTCGCCGACGCGGGCCGAGAGGACCTCGCGGTCGGCGATGAGGCGCCGGACCTGCGACAGCGGCACGCCGAGCCGCTCGGCGACGTCGGGGACGGTCAGCCACTCCCCCACGAGGCGCTCCAGGGCGCGGGCGTCGGTGGTGCTGTCGGTGGTGGCGTCGGTGGTGGTGTCGGTGCTGCTGTCGCTGTTCGGGCTCTGGCTCACGTCGTCAGAGTCTGCCACTCGCGCCCCGTTGCCCGACACGCCCGACACCGCGACGCCTCGAACCCGGGGTCCTCGACGCGAGGCTCGGCACGTGACGGAGCGCCTCACGAGGAGCGGCTTCTGCACCGTTCGTCCGAATTACACCGCTGTATTTTTACTTTAGCGCTCAAGTATGCGTCATCATGCGCTACCGTCACACACGTCACACCACTCACAGTCGTCGCACCATCCCCTGACGTGTACGGCAGCACCACCCACAGAAGCAGCACCCCGAAAGCACCCGCCCGAGCTCGACCCAGAGCACCACCAGCCCTTCCCGAGTGCCCCTCCACATCGTCCTTGCAACCGGGCCCAGGAAAGGACCCCCCATGCCCTTCGCCGACGTCGCCGCGCTGGCGCAGCCACCCCACGCCGTGGTCGTCCCCGTGAGCACGACCACGTGGAAGACGATCGCCGTCCGACCCGGCGACACGCTGTGGCACCTCGCCATCGCCCACCGCACGACGGTGCGAGCGCTCGTGGACAAGAACCGGCTGCCCGCCGGTGGCAACGTGATCCACCCGGGCCAGAAGCTGCTCGTGCCCGGCTCGCCCGCCGCCGCCCCGAAGCCGAGCACGCCCGCCGCCAAGCCCGCGCCGAAGCCGGCCACCAAGCCGGCCCCCAAGCCCGTCGCCTCGAAGCCGTCCGGCACGACGACCCCGTCGGTGCCGTCGGTGCCTGCCGGCGGCCTCGCGCACGTCGTCGTGCGCGGCGACACGATGTCGGGCATCGCCGCGAAGTACAAGGTGTCGCTGACCAAGCTGCTCGCGGCGAACAAGCTCAAGGACGCCGGCCTCATCTACATCGGCCAGCGCATCGTCGTGCCGGGCGTGACCAGTGCCCCGGCCCCGTCGACGCCCGCCCCGAGCCCGACGCCCCCGAGCGGCTACACGACGCCGACGAAGACGCAGCTGGCCGTCGCCGCGAGCAAGGACAAGCTCGCCGCCCGCGACGCGCCGAGCCGGACCGAGACCTCCGACCTCATCCGGGCCACGGCGACCCGCAACGGTGTCGACCCCAAGCTCGCCCTCGCGATCGGCTGGATCGAGTCCGGCTGGTACCAGCGCGCCGTGTCCTACACCGACGCCGTCGGCGTCATGCAGCTGATGCCCGTCGCCGAGACGTGGGCCTCGCAGCTGGCCGGGCGCCCGCTCGACCGCTACGACACCCAGGACAACGTCACCGGCGGGGTCCTCATCATCCGCGCCCTGATGGCCACGGCCGACACCCGCGAGCAGGCCATCGCCGGCTACTACCAGGGTCTCTACTCGGTGCGCACCAAGGGCCTCTACGACGACACGAAGAAGTACGTCGCCAACGTCCTTGCGGTCTACGACCGCATGTGACGCTCCCTCCCCCCGGGAGCAGGCAAAGACCGCGGCCCCGCTCGCCCCTCCCCACGGGCGTGCGGGGCCGCGGCTCGCCTGCACGGGATGTGAGCGGTCAGCCCGTAAACTCCTGCCCGTGACGTCCAGCGTGGCGGACGCCCTCGTCGGTCGGGTGATCGACGGCCGGTACCGCATCCTCTCCCACCTCGCAGACGGAGGCATGGCCTCGGTCTACGTGGCGCTCGACGCACGCCTCGACCGCGAGGTCGCGCTCAAGATCATGCGCCCGGGACTGGCGGTCGACGAGATCTTCGTCGAGCGGTTCCGCAGCGAGGCCCGCTCGGCCGCGCGCCTGAGCCACCCCAACGTCGTGGCCGTCTTCGACCAGGGCGAGGACGACGGCGACGTCTTCCTCGCCATGGAGCTCGTCGAGGGCAAGACCCTGCGCGACGTCATCCACGAGGAGTCGCCGCTGACGGCGCGCGAGGCGCTCGCCATCCTCGAGCCGATCCTGCTCGCGCTGGGCGCCGCGCACACGGCCGGGATGATCCACCGCGACGTCAAGCCCGAGAACGTCATCGTGCGCCACGACGGCGAGGTCAAGGTCGCCGACTTCGGCCTGGCCCGGGCCATCACGAACCAGACCACGACGAGCCAGAGCGGTGTCCTGCTCGGCACCGTGTCCTACCTGTCGCCCGAGCAGGTCGAGCGCGGACAGGCCGACGCGCGCAGCGACGTCTACGCCGCCGGGCTCCTGCTGTTCGAGATGCTGACAGGACGCAAGGCGGTCACCGGCGACACCCCGATCCAGATCGCCTACCAGCACGTCCACGGCTCGATCCCGGCACCCTCGAGCCTCGTGCCGGGTGTACCGGACCCGCTCGATGACCTCGTCGCGCGCGCGACAGCCCTCGACCCGGACCACCGCTTCGACTCCGCCACGGAGTTCGTCGCCGCCCTGCGCCACGTGCGTCGCGGCCTGAGCCCGATCGACCTCGACCGACGCGGCACCAGCGGCGGCGACACCACGACCGACACCGCCGTCCTTCCCCCGGGCCGTGGCCCGTCCCGCCCGGCCGGACCCGGTGCCCGTCGCGGCGAGGTCGCCGACGCCGTCGCCGGGGCGGTCGCCGCTCCGTCGACGCGTCGCGACCCCGCCCAGCGCACCGATCGGCCAGAGCGGCCTCGCCTGGCCGGGCTGCCCGTTCACGACGACGACCCCGTCGTCGAGCGCACCACGGCGCTGCCGCTGCAGCGCCGGCGCCGCTCGCGCTGGCCGGTGTGGCTGGCCGGGGTGCTGCTCGTGCTCGGCGGCGGCACCGCAGGCTGGTGGTTCACCGTCGGACCCGGCGGCACCACGGTCGTGCCGCGCCTCGTCGGCCAGCCGGTCGCGCAGGCGCAGGCGAGCCTCGAGGTCGCCTCGCTGTCGATGGACGAGCAGGACGAGTTCTCCGAGACCGTCGCCAAGGGGATCGTCGTGCGCGTCGAGCCGGGCGCGGACACCCAGCTGTCGAAGGAGTCCACGGTCCGCGTCGTCGTGTCCAAGGGCCCGGAGCGCTACGTCGTCCCGAAGCTGGTCGGCACGAAGGCCGCCGATGCCGCCGGCGTCCTCGGGCCGCTGACGCTCACCGTCGGCGACACGAAGCAGCAGTGGAGCGAGACCGTTCCCAAGGGCCGGGTCATCTCCCAGTCGCCCGACCCGAACACGTCGGTCAAGCGGGGCACGCCCGTCGCCCTCGTCGTGTCGAAGGGTCCCGAGCCGATCGGGGTCCCCACGGTCACCGGCACCCCCTTCGACGCCGCGTCGGCGAAGCTGGGCGGGCTCGGCTTCCAGGTCCGCCGCGGCGCCGACGTCAACAGCGACTCCGTGCCCGCCGGCACCGTCGTGAGCCAGGACCCCGCGTCGGGCACCCTGCACCGCGGCGACACCGTGACCCTCGTCGTGTCCAAGGGCCCGGTCATGGTCCAGGTCCCCGACGTGGTCGGCAAGAAGTCGTCCGACGCCGAGAAGGCCCTGACGGACCTCGGGTTCGCCGTCAAGAAGGAGGCAGGTCCGTTCGGACCCGTCTTCGACCTCGTGCAGCACCAGAGCGTGAGCGGCGGCCAGTCCGCGCCCCGGGGCAGCACGATCGTCCTGACGATCGTCTGAGGACCGATGCGGCCCTCGGCGCGCTCGCGCCTCGCGACGATCCTGCTCGTGTCCCTGACCGCGGTGTGGGGCTCGACCTTCTTCCTCATCCACGACCTCGTCGCGGCCGTGCCGCCGATCGACTTCCTCGCCGTGCGTTTCGCCATCGCCGCCGCCGTCATGGTCGTGCTGTTCTGGCGGCCGCTGCGGGCCCTGGACCGGCACCAGGTGCTCGTCGGCGTCGGGCTCGGTGCCCTCTACGGTCTGGCCCAGATCGCCCAGACGGTCGGCCTGGCCACCACGCCGGCGTCGGTGTCCGGGTTCGTCACCGGCACCTACGTCGTCCTGACGCCGCTGCTCACCGCCGTCCTGCTGCGCGAGCGGGTCGCGGGCTCGACCTGGCTCGCCGTGGGCCTGGCCACCGCGGGCCTGGCCCTGCTGTCGCTGCGCGGGCTGACGGTCGGACCGGGCGAGGCGGTGACGCTGCTGTCGGCGGTGTTCTACGCGCTGCACATCGTCGGCCTCGGCCGGTACAGCGCCTCGGAGGTGGCGACCGGGCTGTCCGTCGTGCAGATGGTCGTCATCGCCGTCATCTGCGGTGCGGGCGCTCTGCCGGGCGGCCTCGTCCTGCCGCACACGCCGGGCCAGTGGGCCTCGGTGCTCTACATGGTGGCCTTCGCGAGCATCCTGGCCCTGTGGGCCCAGACGTGGGCGCAGGCCCACCTGCCCGCGACCCGGGCCGCGATCGTCATGACGATGGAACCGGTGTTCGCCGCGTCCTTCGCCGTCGTGTTCGGCGGTGAGTCGCCCACCTGGCGGATGCTCGTCGGGGGCGCCCTCGTGCTCACGGCCATGTACGCCGTCGAGATCGTCGCGACGCGTCGGCGCCCCCGCGAGCTGCCCGCGGAGGCGCTGCACCACGAGGTCTGACCGACCCGTTCCGTCGGCGGTGGGTCGCCGGTGGGTCGGCGGTCTGCCGCCGGTCAGTCGACGTGGGCCACGGCCTCGCGCACCGCCGTGAGCACCTCCGGGGTGATCCCCTCCGGGCGCAGGACCGCGTTCCACGCGTCGGCCTGCTCCTCGGTGTACTTGTGGCCGAAGCCTCCGGGTACGCCCGTCGAGAAGGGCAGGTCGGCCGTGACCTGCCAGAACGTCACGAACGGGATCCAGACCATGTCGAGCGTGTCCTTGCCGGGCGGCTCGCCGATCCAGTCGGGCTCGCTGAGGATGAGGTTCGGGCTCCACCAGACGATCGGGTCCGAGGCGTGCATGAGGTAGAGCACGCGGTTGCCCTCCCAGGGTCGGCCGTCGGGCGGGATGTCGGCACTCGCGTCGCTCGCGAACCGGACCGTGCGGCCGTCCTTGTAGACCGGCTGGATCTCGGGGCTGCCGGGGTCGCGGTGGTCGCTGAACTCGCGGAACAGGGTGTTGAAGTTGGGCGG
>JAEWFB010000362.1 GCA_023389095.1 Actinomycetes bacterium | reverse complement strand
CGTCTACGTGCCGAACAAGTCGTGCGGCGGCAACCAGGCGGTGGCGGTCTCCGAGGACGGCGGCACGACGTGGTCGGTGCGCAAGGACCCCGCGAGCACCGCGGGCGACTCCGACCCGAGCGTCGGCATCGGCGCCAAGGGCACCGTCTACATGGGCTACCAGGCCGCCGACGGCACGCCCCGCGTCGCCGTGAGCCGCGACAAGGGCAAGACCTGGACCGACGACCAGAACGTCGGCGCGAGCCTCGGCGTCCACAACACCGTGTTCCCCGCCGTCGTCGCCGGTGACGACGACCGCGCCTCCTTCGCCTTCATCGGCACCACGACGCCGGGCAACTACCAGGACGCGACGAACTTCAAGGGCGACTGGCACCTCTACGTGGCGACCACCTACGACGGCGGGAAGAGCTGGGTCACGGTCGACACCACGCCGACCGACCCGGTGCAGCGCGGCTCGATCTGCACCGGCGGGACGACCTGCGGCAACGACCGCAACCTGCTCGACTTCATGGACGCCACGGTCGACAGGACCGGACGCGTCGAGGTGGGCTACGCCGACGGCTGCACCGGCGCGTGCGCCCAGCCGGGGGGTGCCCAGAACTTCGACGCGTACGCCACCATCGCGCGGCAGCAGACCGGCAACACGCTCTACGCCGCCTACGACGCGCTGCCGAACCTGACGCCGACCGCGATGACGGTGGCGAAGGCCGGCGGGCTCTACGCCACCACCGCCACCGTCGCCAACACCGGCAAGGCGGCGGCCTCGGGCGTGACCACGCGCCTGTACGTCGACGGCGTCAACGTCGCGACGTCGGCGCCGACCGACCTCGGAGCGGGCCGGTCCACGACCGTGGCCTTCCCGGGCGTGCGGCTGGCCAAGGGCACCCACGCGGTGGTCGTCGTCGCCGACCCCGACAACCGCATCCGCGAGTCGGACGAGGCCGACAACCGGCGCCAGACCCAGGTGACCCGGTGACGAGGGCCGGGGCCGGCTTCGTCGTCGGTGCCATCGCCGGCGTCCTGCTCCTCGCCGGGTGCGGCGACGAGATGGAGCAGGCGATGGCCGACACCGGCTCCGGCGCGACGCAGGCCGCGCTCGTCTGCGCCAAGGACGCCAAGCCGGTCAGGCTGCCGAACGGCTTCCCTTCGCAGGCAGCGCTGCCCGACGGTTACGTCGTCACCGGCGTCCAGGCCCGAAGCGGCGGCCGCACCGTGGTGACGGCCGTGTCGCCGAAGGCGTTCAAGCAGACCCTCGCCGACATGCAGGGCGCCTACTCGACGCGCGGCTGGACCGCGTCCGAGGGGGAGGTCGAGGAGCGTGACGCCGAGTCCAACTTCGACGGCAACGGGCTGCGCGGGCGCTGGGCGATCCGCGAGATCCCGGACTGTACGGGCAACACGTCGGTGAGCGTGCTCATCGGCACGTGACGGCCTGGTGGCGGGGCGACCGACGCGCCCCGCCACCGGGTCCACCGGGTCCACGTGGTCCACCTGGGCCTCGGCCCACCGGCCAAGAGCGTTTGCGGGACGCGGCCCCCACCGCCGGAGCACGATGTGCACATGCGCGACGCGGCGTCCGGGGACGGCGACCGGCGCCCGGGCCGCCACCGTCCGACGCCGGGCGACCTCGTCGTGCTCCTCGGTGTCGCCGGCGCGTACTACCTCGGTGCCCGCCTCGGGCTCGGCCTCTCGCTCGTCGAGCACAACGTCACGCCGCTGTGGCCGCCGACGGGCATCGCCGTGGCGGCGTTCGTGCTGTTGGACCGGCAGCGATGGGCCGCCGTCACGGTGGCCGTGCTGCTCGCGGCGCTCGCCGTCAACCTCCCGATCAGCACCGGCCCGGTGGCGGCAGCCGTGACCGCGGTGGGCAACACCGCGGCCCCGCTCGTCGCGGCGATGCTGCTGCGTCGGGTCGGGTTCCGCCGCCGACTGGACCGCCTCCGCGACGCCCTGGCCATCGTGCTGCTCGGCGCCCTCGCGAGCATGCTCGTCAGCGCGACCGTCGGGGCCGGCACGCTGGCGGCGTCGGGGGCGATCACCCCCGCCGAGCTGCCGACGGCTTGGGCGGTGTGGTGGACGGGTGATGCCATGGGCGTCCTCGTCGTGACGCCGTTCCTCCTCGCGCTACCGCTGCTCTCGGACGGCACGTGGCGCGCGCGGCAGTGGCTCGAGGGCGTGGCCGCGCTCGCCACCACCGGACTCGTGTCGGTGTGGGCGTCCTTCTCCCAGCTGGCGATCCTCGTCCTCGTCCTGCCTGTCGTGGGGTGGGCCGCGTGGCGCCTCCAGCTGCGCGGCGCCGCGCCGGCGGCCCTCGTCGCCTCGGTCGTCACGACGTGGGCGGCGGCGCACCACCGCGGCCCGTTCGAGGGACAGACCCTGCTCGAGCAGATGGTGAGCCTGCAGGCCTTCAACGCGTGTGTCGCCCTGACCTCGTTCTTCCTCGCGTCGCTCGTGAGCGAGCGCCTCGACGCCGCAGCCGCGCTCGCGCGCTGGACGAGCGAGCTCGAGACGAGGGTGGAGCAGCGCACCGCGGACCTGTCGGCCGCGAACGCGCGCCTGCGGCAGGAGATCCGCTCGCGGTCGCGGGCCCAGCAGCAGCTGAGTCACGAGGAGGCCCGGGCCGAGCGCGAGCACGAGATCGCCGGGGTGCTGCAACGCAGCATGCTGCCCGGCCGGTTGCCCGAGCTGCCCGGTCTCGAGGTGGCCGCGCGGTACGTGCCGGCCACGACCGACGTCCAGGTCGGGGGCGACTGGTACGACGTCATCCCGTTGCGGCACGGGCAGGTCGGCCTCGTCATCGGCGACGTGGCCGGTCACGGCGTGCGGGCCGCCGCGACCATGGGGCAGGTGCGGATGGCCGTACGCGCGTACGCCGTCCAGGACCCGTCCCCGGTGCGCGTCCTGCGCCGCGTCCACCGGCTGCTCTCCCGGCTCGCGACCGACGAGATGGTCACGCTCGTCTACCTCCTCACCGATCCCGAGGGCGGAACGGTGCGCCTCTCGAGCGCCGGCCACCCGCCACCCCTGCTCGTCCACGCGGGAGCGGTGCGTCAGCTCGACGGCGCGCTCTCGCCGCCTCTCGGGGTGACCCTCGACCGCTCCTACACCGAGGTCGTCCACGCCCTGCCGCCGGGAGCCACCCTGCTGCTCTACACCGACGGCCTCGTCGAGCGCCGGGGCGTCGCCATCACCGACGGTCTCGAGCGGCTCGCGGCCGGCGCCGTCCGCCTCGTCGGGGAGGGCGACGGTGACCTGGGAGTGCTGTGCGACGACCTCCTCGCCGACCTCCTGGGCGACGGTGACCGCTCCGACGACGTCGCGCTCGTCGCCGTCCGAGCCACCGGGGTTCCCGAGGACCGGTCCTGACCGAGGCCGGGCCGGGGCCGGGCCGGGGCCGGGCCGGGGCCGGTCCGAGGCCGGTCCGAGGCCGGTCCGAGTCATCGGGCGCGCATGGCGGGCAAGGGGGCCCGGCCGCCCGTGCCTTGCGCGGGAGCTGCCGAACCCGCCCGCGTGGTGGGCGGTCGAAACCTACACTGGAGGTGCGTCGCCCCGCGGATCCTGAAGGGGTGGGTGCCATGGCGGCACGACGCACGACCTTCCTCGCGGCCGGTGCCGCAACCGCGCTCGTGGCCGGCCTCGCTCCCGGTCTCGCCGCGCGCGACACCGTCACCGCGACGAGCACGGTCACCACCACGGCGACCGCCGCGGCGCTGTCCCCGGCCGACCAGGCCAGGGCGGTGTACGCCCGGATGACCACGGCCCAGCGGATCGGCCAGCTCTTCATGGTCGGCGGCCCCGCCACGGGCCTCGGTACCGCGACCCAGACGGCGATCACCCGCTACCACGTCGGCAACCTCGTGCTCACCGGCCGCACCACGAGCGGTACCGCCCCGGTACGAGCCCTGACGGCCCGGGCCGACGCGCTCACCACGTCGGCGGCCACGGCGGGCGTCCCGCTGCTCATCGCCGCCGACCAGGAGGGCGGCTACGTCCAGGTGCTCCAGGGGCCGGGGTACTCGTGGATGCCCACGGCGCTGACCCAGGGCAGCTGGTCCGACACCACCCTCACCGCCGACGCGCGGGTCTGGGGCCGGCAGGTGATGCGATCGGGCGTCGACCTCGACCTCGCGCCGGTCATGGACACCGTCGCGAAGAGCTTCGCGGCCTCCAACCTGCCGATCGGCTACTACCAGCGCGAGTACGGGTACACGCCCGCGGTGGTCGCCGACAAGGGCACCGCGTTCCAGCGCGGCATGCAGGCCTCCGGCCTGGCGATGACGGCCAAGCACTTCCCCGGGCTCGGGCGCGTCACCGGCAACACCGACACGGCCTCCGGCGTCACCGACACCGTGACGACGCGGACCTCGCCGGACGTCGGTCCCTTCCGCGCGGCACTCGCCGCCGGGGCACGGGTGCTCATGGTGTCCTCGGCCTACTACCGGCGCATCGACGCGTCCCACCCGGCGGCGTTCTCGCCCACGGTGATCGGCGGGATGATCCGCCACGACCTCGGCTTCACCGGCATCGTCGTCAGCGACGACCTCGGCAACGCGCGGCAGGTGGCGGCGTGGACCCCCGGGGCCCGCGCGGTCGACGTCATCGCCGCCGGCGGCGACATGGTGCTCACGGTGAACCCGTCGGTGCTGCCGGCGATGGTGCAGGCCGTCACGGCTCGGGCCGCGAGCAGCACCGCCTTCCGCGCGCTCGTGGGCGCCGCCGTCCTGCGCGTGCTCACGGTCAAGGCGGGGTACGGGCTGCTCGCGCCACGGCCGCCGGTCGACGGCGTGCTCGGGACCTCGACCGTGCTGGCGCTGCAGCGCTGGCTCGGGATCACCCGCACGGGCGTCTTCGACACGGCGACGATCCGGGCCCTGCAGGCACGGATCGGGATGTCCGTCGTCGGCATCTGGGGCCCGCGCTCCACGGCGGCGATGCAGTCCTACCTCGGGATCTCCCACGACGGGGCGACCTACTGGAACGCCCGCACCGTGGCGCAGCTGCAGCGGTACCTGGCCACGCAGCTCTGAGGGCCGACGCGTCAGCCGGTGCAGGCGCTCACTCGATCGTCTCGCTCTCCACCCGGGTGGTCGGAGCGGGGACGTCGGTGACGCGGGCGGCGTGCGCCGACACGACGTACGGGTTGCCCTGGGCGATCTCGTCGGCGACGGCCTCGACCCACGGCTCGGGCATCGGGCCGATCCCGGCCGCGTCGACGGCCTCGACGAGCGCCCGGACCACCTCCGGCTGGGTGCGGCCGCCCTCGCGGGCGAGGTCGTTGATGATCGTCTGCAGGCGCTCGTCGCGCTGCCGGGCGAGGTCCTCACGCTGGGCGTCGTCCAGGGGGTCCGTGGTCGGCTCCATCGCCGCCTCCTCGGGGTCTCGGGTCGGTCTCGGGTCGGTCTCGAGGCCGGGTCGTGGGTGCTCCTCCGGAGGGGGCCGTACCCGCTCGGTTCGACTATGGCACGCACGTTTCCTAGACTCTCTGGGTCCATCTGCACGGATCCGGGCACAGGGGACCGGAACGACACCGGAAGGCCGTCGTGGGTTCCCTCGTCCTCGAAGCCGTCCTCTCGAGCGTGCTCGCCACGCTCGGTTTCCTCCTCTCCGCACCACGCCGCTCGTCGGGCCGCGTGCGTCGGGCCGCCCCCGCCGGCTGGCCGGCGCGGGCGCTGTTCCCGCTCGTGCCGCTCGCGCTCGTCGGCGCGGGGCTGCTGCTCGTCGCCGACGTGGCTGACGTCGCCGTCGCGGTGGGCGCCCTCTGGGTGGTGACGCTGCCCTGGCTCGGCAAGACGTCCCGGTGGGGGGCGTGGGCCCACTCCGCCTGGTCGCTGTCGGTCGCTGCGGGTGCGTCCTACCTCGGGGCGATGCTCTGGTGGACGCTCGAGTCGGGCCTGAGCGGCCTGACGCTCGTCGGTGCCTGGCTGCTGCTCGGGCTGGAGGCCGCCGCGTTCCTGCTGCTCCTGGCCTACGGCTGGGAGATCTTCGACGTCATCGGCAGCCGGCAGTGGCGTCGCCGGCTCGCCCCCGGCACGACGGCCGTGGCCGCGACGCGCTCGGACCTGCCGTTCGTGTCGATCCACGTGCCGGCCCACAACGAGCCGCCCGAGACCCTGCTCGACACGCTGCGCTCCCTCGCCGCCCTCGACTACCCGGCGTACGAGGTGCTCGTCGTCGACAACAACACCGAGGACGAGGCGCTCATCGCCCCGGTGGCGGCATTCTGCGCCGAGCGGCCCGAGGTCTTCCGGTACCACCGCCTCCTCGAGTGGTCCGGCCACAAGGCGGGCGCGCTCAACTACGCGCTCACGGTGACCGACCCGCGCGCGCTCGTCGTCGGCGTCGTCGACGCCGACTACCAGGTCGACGCCGACTGGCTGCGCCAGACGGTCGGAGCCTTCGCGGACCCGAGCGTCGCCTTCGTCCAGAGCCCGCAGGACTACCGGGGCTGGGAGGGGTCGGGCTACCTCAGGAGTCTGTACTTCAGCTACGACTACTTCTTCTCGGTCTCCCAGCCCTCCCGGGACGAGCGGGGTGCCGCGATCTTCGGCGGCACCATGGGCCTGGTGCGCCTCAAGGCGCTGCGCGAGGTCGGCGGCTGGGACGAGTGGTGCGTCACCGAGGACGCCGAGCTGTCGCTACGGCTGCTCGCCGCCGGCTACAGCGGCCACCACGTCGACCGTCCGTTCGGCCGCGGCATCATGCCGCTGACCTTCGAGGCGCTCAAGGGCCAGCGCTTCCGCTGGTGCTTCGGCGGCATGCAGCTCCTGCGTCGGCACTGGCGCGCGCTGATGCCGTGGAGCCGCTCGACGCCGCTGACCCGCAGCCAGCGCACGGCCTACCTCGTGGGTGGCCTGCAGTGGGTCGGCGACCTGCTCTCGCTCGTGTTCGCCGCGGTGGTCGTGCTCAGCCTCCTCGACGTCGCGCTCGGCGGGGCCCACGTCGTGCAGCGCCTCAGCGGCCTGCTGCTCGTCGCGGTGCCGGCCCTCATCCTCTTCGGGATGCTTCGCGCCGTCGCCGTCGTCAAGGTCGTGGCGCAGCGGGCGACGTGGCGCGACGCCCTCGGTGCTTTCGTCATGTGGCTCTCGCTCGGCTGGGTCGTGTCGCTCGCGGTGATCCGTGGCCTCACCGAGCCGGCCGGGGTCTTCCTCCGGACGCCGAAGGTCACGGGTGAGGTGCACCTGTCGGACGCCGTCCGGTCCAACCGGGCCGAGCTGGCGTCGGCCGTCGTGGGCGGCGCCGCCGTCCTCACGGCGGTGCTCGTGCATCCGGGTCTGGTGACGCTCGGGCTCGCGGCCCTGCTCGTCGTGCCGGTCGTGGGGTGGCTGACCGCGCCGGCCAACACCCTCGCGGCGTTCCGGGCCGACCTGCCGCCGCGCCTGCGGGCCCGCCGCGACTCCGAGCGGTCGCGGGCCTGGTGGGGGAGGGTCGGCAGCCTCCGGGGCTCGTTCGCCACGGCTACCGCGGCCGCGGCCGTCCTCGGCGTCGTCGCGCTCGTCGTCGCGCCGACCTCCGACCAGACTCCCCGCGCCAGTGCGATGCAGGAGCTGCCGAGGACCACGGTCTTCGTCCAGCCCGATCTCGCGGCAGCCGGCGGCGGCAGCACGTGGACCCCGTCCTCCAGCTCTGCGGGAGGGGCGGGGGCCGCGCTCAGCGGCACCC
>JAEWFB010000345.1 GCA_023389095.1 Actinomycetes bacterium | reverse complement strand
GGCACGCGCGCCCGGGCGTCGCGCCGCCCGCTGGTGCTCAACCTCGTGTCGGTCGCCCTCGGCATCGGCATCTGGTGGGCCCTCGCCCTTGCCGGGCTCAAGCTCCCGACACCGCCCGAGGTGGTGTCGCGCGCCATCGAGCTCATCGGCGACGGCACCCTCGGCACCGACGTCATCGCGAGCCTGACCCGCGTCCTCGTCGGCTTCGCCCTCGGCACGGCGGTCGCCATCCCGGTCGGGTTCCTCATGGGCTGGTACGCCATCGGCCGGGCGCTCGTCGAGCCGTGGATCCAGTTCTTCCGCACCATCCCGCCGCTGGCGATCATCCCGCTCGCCATCGTGCTGCTCGGCATCGGCGAGGCCCCGAAGATCTTCGTCATCTTCCTGGCCGCGTTCCTGGCCTGCGTCATCTCGACGTTCCAGGGCGTCGTCGACGTCGACCGCACCCTCATCAACGCCGCGAGGGTCCTCGGCACCGGCGACGCCGCCATCTTCGCCCGCGTCGTCGTGCCCGCCTCCACCCCGTTCATCCTCGTCGGCATGCGCGTGGGCCTGGGCTCGTCCTGGGCCACCCTCGTCGCCGCCGAGCTCATCGCCGCCCAGGAGGGACTCGGCTACCGCATGCAGGCCGCACAGCTCTACTACGACCTCCCGACCATCTTCGTCGGGCTCATCTCGATCGGGATCCTCGGCCTGCTCATGGACCGGATCCTGCTGCTGGCCGAACGCCGGCTGACCGGATGGCAGGAGCGCCGATGAACGTCCACGGCAACGCCAAGATCTCGGTTCGCCACGTCCACAAGGAGTTCGACCTCGGCAAGGAGACCTTCACCGCCCTCGACGACGTGTCGCTCGACATCGCCGACAACGAGTTCATCACCGTCGTCGGGCCGTCCGGCTGCGGCAAGAGCACCCTGATGAACATCCTGGCCGGGCTCGAGGAGCCCACCTCGGGCGAAGCGCTGGTCGGCGGGAGGCCGGTCTCCGGCCCGGGTCCCGACCGCGGGGTCATCTTCCAGCAGTACGCGCTCTTCCCGTGGCTCACCGTGCGCCAGAACGTCGAGTTCGGGCTCAAGACGGCCAAGGTCCCCAAGGACGAGCGGCGCGCGCGGGCCCAGCACTTCATCGACGTCGTGGGTCTGACGGACTTCGCCGACGCGCTGCCCAAGATGCTGTCCGGCGGGATGCGCCAGCGCTGCGCCATCGCCCGGGCGTACGCCGTCAACCCCTCGATCCTGCTCATGGACGAGCCGTTCGGCGCCCTCGACGCGCTGACCCGGGTCAAGCTCCAGGAGCAGCTGCTCGACACGTGGAGCCGCGAGCAGCGGACGGTCATGTTCATCACCCACGACGTCGACGAGGCGGTCTTCCTCGCCAACCGCGTCGTGGTGATGGCGGCGCGGCCCGGACGCATCTACGACGTCATCGACGTCGACCTGCCCTACCCCCGCACCGAGGAGTTCCGGCTCAGCCCGGAGTTCGCCGAGCTGCGCAACCGGGTGTGGCACTCCGTCTACCACCAGGACGGCCGCTCGGCGGCCGACGCCGACCGCTCCGACGCTACCCCCTCGTACCTCCAGCACGACCCCACCTCTCCGGCACCGTCGACGACGACGGTCTGAGCACGAAGGAAACCCATGAACACCAAGCGCACCACCGGCCTCGTCGCTGCCCTCGGGATCGTCGTCACCGCCGCCCTCAGCGGCTGCGGCTCCGACTCGGGCTCCGGCGGCAGCACCCAGACCGTCAACTTCGGCTACATCGGTGACTTCAACGGCACCAGCCTGCTCGCGGTGGCCGACGACCAGAAGCTGTGGCAGAAGCACGGGCTCGAGGCCAACACCAAGGTCTTCACCAACGGACCGCTGCAGATCCAGGCCCTCGGCACCGGCGACCTCGACTTCGGCTACATCGGCCCCGGCGCCATCTGGCTGCCGGCGTCGGGCCAGGCCAAGATCATCGCCATCAACACGCTCGGCCGCGCCGACCGGGTCATCGCCCAGCCGGGCATCACCTCGATGGAGCAGCTGCGCGGCAAGACCGTCGGCGTCCCCCAGGGCACGTCGGGCGACATGATCCTCACCCTCGCCCTGGCGAAGGCGGGGATGAGCAAGAAGGACGTCAACATCGTCAACATGGACCCCTCGACGATCGTGTCCGCCTTCTCCTCCAAGAAGATCGACGCCGCCGGGTTCTGGTACCCCGCGACCGCCACCATCAAGAAGCAGGTGCCCGACCTCGTCGAGCTGGCCAAGAACACCGACTTCGAGTCGCAGGTCTCCTTCCCCACCGCCTTCGTCGCCGGCAACGACGTCGTGGCCAAGGACAAGGACAAGACGAACAAGACCATCGCCGTGCTCCGTGAGGCGATGGCCTACCGCAGCGCCCACATGGACGAGACCATCGCCCTGACGGCCAAGATGCTGCACCTCACGAACGACCAGGTGAAGGCCGACGCGGCCAACGTCAAGGTCCTCACGGTCGACGAGCTCGACGCGCAGACCAAGGACGGCACCGTCGACAAGTGGCTCAAGGGCCTCAGCGACTACTTCGTCTCGGCGGGCAAGCTGAAGAGCCCGGCCGACCCGAAGTCGTACTACCTGGGCAGCGAGTTCACGGCGGCTGCCAGTGAGTGACCGCCGCAACATCCTGTTCCTCATGACCGACCAGCACCGGGTCGACACCCTCGGTGCGTACGGCAACGAGCTCGCGCAGACGCCGGTGCTCGACGAGCTGGCCCGGACGGGAACGCGGTTCGACCGGTGGTACACCCCCACCGCGATCTGCACGCCCGCCCGCGCCAGCCTGCTCACCGGGGAGGCGCCCTTCCGGCACAAGCTGCTCGCCAACCACGAGCGCAACGTCGGCTACATCGAGGACCTCGCCCCCGACACCTTCGCCTTCTCCCAGGCGTTGCGCGACACCGGCTACAACTGCGGGCTGCTGGGCAAGTGGCACGTCGGAACCGAGCGGACGCGTGCCGACTTCGGGTTCGACGGGGCCGAGCTGCCCGGCTGGCACAACCCGGTCGACCATCCCGACTACCTCGCCTACCTCGCCGAGCGGGACCTGCCGCCGTACGAGATCTCCGACCGCATCCGCGGCACGCTGCCCAACGGCGGCCCCGGCAACCTGCTCGCGGCACGCCTGCACCAGCCGGTCGAGGCCACCTTCGAGGCCTACCTGGCCACCCGCACCATCGAGATGATGGAGCGCTACGCCGAGGAGTACCGCAGCGGGGACCGGCCGTTCTTCCTCGCGCTGCACTTCTACGGACCCCACCTGCCCTACATCCTCCCCGACGAGTTCTTCGACCTCGTCGACCCCGCCGACGTCGAGCTGCCCCGGTCCATCGCGGAGACGTTCATGGGCAAGCCGCCGGTCCAGCGGAACTACAGCGCCCACTGGACCTTCGACACGATGCCCATCGAGGTGACGCGCAAGCTCATCGCCGTCTACTGGGGCTACGTGGCACTCATCGACCAGCAGATCGGCCGCGTCATGGACGCCATGGAGCGGCTGGGCCTCGCGGAGGACACCGCGGTGTTCTTCACCTGCGACCACGGCGAGTTCACGGGCGCGCACCGGCTCCACGACAAGGGGCCGGCGATGTACGAGGACATCTACCGCACGCCGGGCCTCCTCCGGGTGCCGGGTCAGCCCCAGGGCATCGTCCGCGACGAGTTCGTCAGCCTGCTCGACTGCACCGCGACGATCCTCGACCTCGCCGGCCTCGACCCCAAGCTCGCCGTCGACTCGCGCAGCCTGCTGCCGCTCGTCTCCGGAGGCGAGGCCGAGTGGGAGGACGACATCGTCTGCGAGTTCCACGGGCACCACTTCCCCTACCCGCAGCGGATGCTGCGCGAGGACCGGTACAAGCTCGTCGTCAACCCGGACTCGGTCAACGAGCTCTACGACCTGCACGTCGACCCCGACGAGCTGCTCAACGTCTACGAGCACCCGGAGATGGCGCAGGTACGCTCGAGGATGATGCGCCGTCTGTATGCCGTGCTGCGCGAGCGGGGCGACAAGTTCTACCACTGGATGACGTCGATGTACGACGTCGGCGACGTCGCCTACGACCCGACCCTCAGCGGCCTCGACGAGGCGACGTACCAGGAGCAGCAGGCCGGGCAGGAGCAGGAGGCCACCTCGTGACAGCACCCCACGCGGCGGCACGGCGGCCGAACATCGTCTTCGTCCTCACCGACGACCACGCCGCGCACGCGATCGGCGCCTACGGCTCCGTCGTCAACCAGACCCCGCGCATCGACGAGATCGGTGCGCGGGGTGCGCGTTTCGACAGCTGTTTCGTGACGAACTCGCTGTGCGCCCCGAGCCGGGCCTCGATCCTCACCGGCACCTACAGCCACGTCAACGGCGTGCGGACGCTGCTCACTCCGATCGACGCGTCGCAGCCGACCTTCGTCAGCCAGCTGCGCGCCGCCGGCTACCGCACGGCCATCGTCGGGAAGTGGCACATGGGCGACGGCGACGGGCACGACCCCCAGGGCTTCGACCACTGGGAGGTGCTCATCGACCAGGGCGAGTACTTCGACCCGAGGCTGCTGTCGGCGGACGGGCTGCGCACCGAGCCGGGCTACGCCACCGACCGGATCACCGACCTCGCGCTCGGCTGGCTCGAGTCGCTGGAGGGCGACGACCCGTGGTGCGTCCTCATCTGGCACAAGGCCCCGCACCGCTCGTGGGAGCCCGACGAGCGCCACGCCGGCCTGTACACCGAGCCGATCGCCGTGCCGGCCACGTTCACCGACGACCTCTCGACGCGTTCCGACTCGGCGCGGCGGGCGGCCATGCGGGTGGCCGAGCACCTGACCGCAGAGGACCTCAAGCAGCCGGTCCCCGAGGGGCTGCGCCCCGACGAGGAGGCCTTGTGGAAGTACCAGCGCTACATGGAGGACTACCTCGCCTGCGTGGCGTCCGTCGACGACAACGTCGGACGCGTCGTCGACTGGCTGGACGAGCGGGGCCAGTTCGAGGACACCCTCTTCGTGTACAGCTCGGACCAGGGCTTCTTCCTCGGCGACCACGGGTGGTTCGACAAGCGGTTCATGTACGAGGAGTCCCTGCGGATGCCGCTGCTCGTCAGCTACCCCCGCCTGGTCGCCCCGGGCCAGGTGCACGACGGTCTCGTGACGAACGTCGACTTCGCGCAGACGCTGCTCGAGGCGGCGGGCGTGCCCGCACCCGAGCGGATGCAGGGTCGCAGCTTCTGGGGAGACCTCACCGGGAACGACCCGGCGCCGCCCGCCGAGGGCTTGTACTACCGGTACTGGGAGCACGACGACGTGGACCACCACGCACCCGCGCACTATGGCTTCCGCAGCGGTCACCACAAGCTCATCTACTTCTACAACGACGGGCTCGGCATCCCGGGCAGCTCTGATCGGACCTACCCCCCGGAGTGGGAGCTGTACGACCTGTCGGTCGACCCCGACGAGCTGAACAACGTCGCCGACGACCCTGCCTACCGCGAGGTCCGTCGCGACCTCGAGGCGCGGATGTGGTTGGCGCAGCAGGCGGTCGGCGACGAGCCGCACCCGAGCCAGCCGATCCCTGCTCTCCTCGCCGAGACCGGGACGGTTCGGCCGTGAGCGACGGGCACGCGTGCTGCTCGCCCGCGGCGGTTCCGGGCGCAGACGGTACGCACGGCCCCGCAGGGGCGACACCGGTGCGGCTCGGTGGCGGACCAGGGACCGGTGAGCACCGGGTCCGACAGGTACGGCTCGAGGGCGGACCCTTCCTGATGGGCGACGCGCATGGCGACGGGAAGCCCGGCGACGGCGAGACCCCGGTGCATCCGATCCGCTTGTCCCCGTTCGAGATCGACGCCACGAGCGTCACCAACGCCGACTTCGCGCGCTTCGTCGAGGCCACCGGATACCGCACCGAGGCCGAGGTCTTCGGCGTGTCCGCCGTCTTCCACCTCGCGGTGCGGGCGCGGCCCGACGACGTGACCGGGCCGGCGGCGGGGACGCCGTGGTGGCTCGGTGTCCGCGGCGCCACCTGGCGCCACCCGGGAGGCACCCTCTCCGACCTGGACGGCCTGGCCGACCACCCGGTCGTGCACGTCAGCTGGAACGACGCCGACGCGTACGCCCGCTGGACGGGCCGTCAGCTGCCCACGGAGGCCCAGTGGGAGTACGCGTCGCGGGGCGGGGTGGAGGGGGCCCGCTACCCGTGGGGCGACGAGGTCCCGCACGAGGACGAGGACGGCTGGCCGTGCAACATCTGGCAGGGCCCCTTTCCCATGACGAACACGCTGCGCGACGGCTTCCTCACCACCGCCCCCGTGGAGTCCTTCCGGCCCAACGGGTTCGGCCTCTGGCAGACCGTGGGCAACGTGTGGGAGTGGTGCGCGGACTGGTTCAACCCGCGCACCTACGAGCTGGCGCTGCGCCGCGGCGAGCAGCAGGACCCGACCGGTCCGGCGTACGGGATGGGGCGGGTCATGCGCGGCGGCTCCTACCTGTGCCACGACTCGTACTGCAACCGCTACCGCAACGCGGCCCGCACCTCGAACACCCCCGACTCCTCGGCCGGCAACATCGGGTTCCGCACCGTCCACCCCGCCTGACCACATGCCTCAGGGCGACTGGAGCCGGCGGAAGTCGTCGAGCCAGGCGTAGCCCGGGCTCGACATGCCCTCGCCGCGCGGCTGCACCGTGAGCGGCGCGAACACCGTGTTGAGCAGCCAGGGCGCCTTGCTCGCACTCCACCCCGAGGTCATCGAGGGGATCTGCGTGAACCCGTAGGTCGCGACGGCGAGGCGCCCGGTGGCGCGGAACCGCGCCATCTGCTCGCTGAGGAAGTGCTGGTGCGACGCGAACCACGGGCTCTGCGACAGGAGGTCGTCCCACGTGCGGGCCGGGAACGGGTGGTCGATCGCATCACCGATGACCTGCCACACCGGGGTGCCGGCCGGGTAGCCGTAGGCGGCCGTGAAGCTCGCCGGCGCGGGGTCGGTCAGGTGCTTCTGCCAGTACCAGACCAACGAGAACTCGGTGACGAGGAACGTCTGGTCCGGTCGGAGCCGCGGCAGCGTGTAGTCGAGGAACGGCTGGATGGCCGACTCGTCGGGGACGTGCGGGTGCAGGTCCACGCCCTCGAGCTCCGGTGTGTCACGGACGAACTCGAGGTACCGCTCGACCGCGGGTGTGCGGTTCTGCGGCAGGTCGAGCCGGTTGAGGGCGCCCATGTAGAGGTGCGTCGGGCACGCCCCCGGACACAGCCGGGCCCGGGCGTCGATGACGTGCCTCGCCACGGTCTCGTAGAAGGCGTTGAGACGCTCGTCCCGCTCGGCGGGCAGGCTCTCGATGAACGGCTCGTTCCCGATGGTCACGACGTCTGCGGTGCCGAGCACGCGCGGCAGGACGCGGTCGAGGCGGGCGAGCTCGGCAGCCATGGCGGCACTGCCCGGTGCCGGGAACGACGAACCGGCCTTGGGGAACTTCAACGACAGCACGGTGCGGTAGCCGTGCTCGTGGGCCCGGTGCAGTGCCACGAGCGTCGGGCTGTCCGCCGGTGGTACCGAGTCCGCCTCGGGAAGCGCGTAGAAGCCGCGCACCCACGAGGCGCGGGCCAGCGCGAGCTCCCGTTCGTCGAGCTGGTCGAGGTTCTCGTTGAAGTTGGCGCCGAGCACGCCCAGCGCGGGCAGAGCCGTCGGCGCGACCGGAGCGGTCGGCGCGGTCGGCCCGTCGGTCGAGCCACCGGCCGCTGCGCCGCGAGGCGAGCCGGGGGCGGG